>NZ_JBJPHU010000020.1:0-45788 GCF_052939515.1 Phormidesmis sp. 146-33 | reverse complement strand
ACAGAACCATTGCAGTTCAAAACTCGATCGTTGCGGTTCAAAACAGAACCATTGCAGTTCAGAACTCAATCGTTGCGGCTCAAAACAGAAACATTGCAGTTTAGAACTCGATCGTTGCGGTTCAAAACAGAACCATTGCAGTTCAAAACTCGATCGTTGCGGTTCAAAACAGAACCATTGCCGCTCAGAACTCGATCGTTCCGCTTTGTAAACTGTTCGTTCCATAATCGACTGACAACACTGACAACAATGGAGGCTTAAGCGCTGTATCAGTCAACCAGATTTTCTAAAGTACATTTAGAATTCAAAGCATTTCTGAAGTAATGTGAGCAGAGCGCTTTCGTTTTGGATTCAACTCAAAATTATTCATGTCAGACACAAGCTCTTTTACGATTCGATCGGCTAATTCTACCGATGTCCTTGCAATTTTCTCGCTGATTCGAGCGCTGGCAGACTACGAAAACCTGTCTGATGCGGTCACGGGCAGTTCTGAAATGCTGGCAGAACATTTATTTGGATCTCGACCTTGTGTAGAAGCGATCGTTGCCCAATCTTCGGAGCAAATTATTGGCTTTGCGCTGTTTTTTCCCAACTATTCCACGTTCTTGACAAAGCCGGGATTGTATCTAGAAGACCTGTTTGTTTTGCCAGACTATCGAGGCAAGGGAATTGGGAAAGCGCTGCTGTCTCATCTCGCTCAGTTAGCAATCTCTCGTGATTATGGGCGATTGGAATGGAGCGTCTTGGACTGGAACGAACCCTCGATCGCCTTCTATCAGCGCATGGGTGCCACAGTTCTTCCAGACTGGCGAATCTGTCGAGTCACAGGGGAAGCGATCGCCAAAATGGCCAACGAGAATCCTTAAGAGACTCCGACTAATTTAATTTTCAAGCCCCCTATCCTGTAGAACCAGAGAATCGGGAGTTTTGGGAGGAAGCGATCGTGGCAATTTGGATAAACGAACAAGTCGATCCGGGTGGACTGCTCTACGCATGTATTGCTTGCTGTGACGAAACTCAAGCCCAGCAGTGTCACCAATCTTTTGAAGAAAATCTGACCGACACACAAAAAGCGACAGGCTGGACGGCTCGAATTCGCATCGTCGAGTCCTGGGACGAAGTGCCCGTCAACGCCCTCAAATTAGATTGAGTCAAATCGATTGAGTCAAAAAATTCTCTCTGCGCCATTCTCTGAGATCTCTTAACTTATAGAGAAGTTTTCAGAGGATTTGTCATGTACGTACTCATCGGGGGCGCAGGCTTGATTGGCTGAGTTTGGCGCAAAAGCTAGTCGAGCTAGGACACACGATCGCCCTGATTGACATTGATCCCGCCGCCTGTCGGTATGCTCGCGAACAACTGGGCGTAATGGCATTTGAGGGCAGTGCCGTTTCAACCGAGGTGCTGATCGAGGCAGGAATTCGCAAAGCCGACGCGCTGGCCGCCGTGTTGCGAGACGATGCGCTCAATCTGGCAATGGTGACGCTTTCTAGACATTACGGAGTGCCTCACATTTTGGTGAGAATGCGCCATCGAGACTTTGCAGAGCCTTATCGCTTTGCAGGAGCGACCCATGTGATCAACGCGATCGACCTCGCCGTTTCCACAATGGTCAACGTCATCGAATATCCCGAAGTCGAGTCGATGATGCACTTTGAGCAAGGTCAGATCGAAGTCGTCAAACTTGCCATCTCCGCAAACTGCAATGTGGTCGGTCGCAGTCTCGCCGAAGTCGCCCAAGATCCCAAGTTTCCCACAGGTTCGCTAATCATCGGCTACCAACCCCAAGCGCACATGGACTTAATGATCCCCAACGGCAGCACAGTTTTAGACCCCGAATCGACGGTGCTAATCGCCACCAAACCAGGAGCCATGCACGAGATTATCGATTTCATTCAAAAATGCGTTTAGTGCGAAGCCGCCCTTCATCAAATTCACTTTTGCCTCAAAGCCTCTGTCTTAAAGTCCCCCAGAATTGGGGGGTTGGGGGGCAGAAGCTCTCACTACCGAAGCGAAAGAACTCCATTGAAGTGACATTATTCAATCGTCTTCTAGCGTCAAGAGTTGTTCATCGATCGCCTTCAACCTCGATCGCACCACTTCTTCTGAAAGAATTCGCTTGCGAAGGGCATCATTGAGCGCATTTTTCTCAGCGAGCAACAATCGACGGCGCACGGCTTCAAATCGAGTACTTGTCTCCAAATTGGAGAATTTATCCTCACGACGATTATAAAAGTCACGGAGCGATCGTTCTGCCGCCGCCACTTTGACCTGATAGCCTGATCGCATCTCTTCGTAAATCGACTTGGGCAAAACGCCGCCTTTGAGCAAGGTATCTAATTCTTCTTGCGCGGCTTTTGAGGTCATCAGTTGAGACTGCAATCCCTCGATCCACTGCTGAGACTCAGACGTGTGAGACAACTTTAATCGCTGTACCAGCCACGGCAAACTAACTCCCTGCCCGACCAGTGAGAGCAAAACAGTGCCAAAGACGATCGCGATCAAAAATTCACGTCCCACTAGAGAAGATGGCAAACTCAGAGCCAGCGCCATTGAGAGCGATCCTTTGATGTTGCCCAAAAACAAAACGTGCTGCCAGCGAAAGGGAATGGGGCGATCAAACTTTCCGACCACCGCCAACATCGAATACACCGAGAGAAACCGTCCCGTCTGATACGCAAGGACAGCCAAAAGAACCGCAGGCAGCGTTCTCCCCAGAGTCGGCAAATCGATTTCTAGCCCAATCAGCAAAAAGATAAAGGTATTGACCCCAAATCCGGCATACTCCCAGAAGCTCAAAACCGTCACTCGACTAGAGGCGGACACACTGCGAGACAGTTCCAAATTGCCGATCAGCAAGCCTGCAATCACGACCGCAACGACTCCAGACACCCCCAAAAATTGACCAATTTGAAAAGCACTCAACGCGATCGCCACTGTCAACAAAATGCTGCTTAAAGGGTCATCTTCTGACCGAACATACAGCCCAATTCCCAGATATCCGAGAACGATCCCCACGGCTAACCCACCAACAAGGACGATTGCCAGTTCCCTAAGTCCTTCGATCGCCGTGACGCTGCCCGTGTTGTTGAACTTAAGGATCAGCCCAAAAATCACTAGCGCAATCCCGTCGTTAAACAGACTTTCGCCTTCGACGATCGTGATCAACCGCGACGGCACCGACACTTCTTTAAAGACTGCAATTACAGAAACCGTGTCAGTAATCGCCAAAATCACCCCTACCAACAGCGCTGGAATCCACTCCAGACTCAGCCCATATTTCAGCCCGATCGCCGTCACCCCACAAGAAATCACGACACCGGGGCCAGCCAGCATCAAAATCGGCTTGAGAGTACTTCGCAAACGGCTGATGTCAGTGTTGATCGCCGCCTCAAACAACAGAATTGGCAGAAACAAATTGATGATCAGCGAAGAATCCAGTCCAATCCGCCGCGGGAGCCACTCAGCGATCGCCAGTCCCGCTACAACCAATCCTGTTACATAGGGCACCCGTAACCGTCGAGACAACAACGCCACGATCGTCGCCACCAGCAGCAACACAATCAGCACCGTCACCAACTCAGAAAATTGCCCCTGATCACTGCCGACGATCGCCATCACTTGTCTCATGCACCTCATCTCCCACCTAACGGTTCGGTCTCCCTGTCAAAGATCCCTAACACAGACCCCCTATTCTGCAATCCGTTTCTTAAACTAAACTGAGCAGAGGTTTACACATGACCTCTTGATCAGAATTCTTGCGCTTAAGGAATAAATTCAGTGAGTCCAGACCTCCTAACTCTCCCTACTGTTGCTCCAGTCGCTGCTTCCAGCCCTTTCTCTTCGGCTGAGTTTGATGAGTATGTGATGTCAACCTACGGACGCTTCTCACTGACTTTAGAGCGCGGGGCAGGCTGTCGCGTCTGGGACGATCAGGGGCGTGAATACCTCGATTTTGTCGCTGGGATCGCTACCTGTACGCTAGGTCATGCCCATCCTGCAATGGTTGCTGCGGTCACTCAGCAGATCCAAACGCTACACCACGTCTCAAACCTGTACTACATTCCTCAACAAGGAGCGCTGGCCAAGTGGCTGGTCGAGCATTCCTGCGCCGATCGTGCCTTTTTCTGCAATTCGGGAGCCGAAGCGAATGAAGGGGCGATCAAGCTGGCTCGTAAATATGCTCACACGGTTCTCAACATTGAGAATCCCATTATCCTAACGGCTCACGCCAGCTTCCACGGTCGCACCCTCGCCACCATCACCGCCACAGGTCAGCCCAAATATCAGCAAAACTTTAGTCCTCTGGTGCCCGGTTTCCAATATGTCCCCTACAACGACATTGCCGCGCTGGAAGCCACGATCGCGCAACTAGATCAGGGCGATCGTCAAGTCGCTGCCATCTTACTCGAAGGGCTTCAAGGAGAAGGTGGCGTGCGTCCGGGTGATCTCGACTACTTCAAGCGGATTCGCCAAATTTGTGACGAGACGGGCATTTTGCTCATCCTGGACGAGGTACAGGTCGGCATGGGTCGCACAGGGCAACTCTGGGGCTACGAAAATTTGGGCATTGAGCCAGATATTTTCACTGCGGCAAAAGGACTGGGTGGAGGAATCCCGATCGGGGCAATGCTCTGCAAATCTTTCTGTGATGTCTTTAAACCTGGAGATCACGCCAGCACCTTTGGGGGCAATCCGTTTGTCTGTGCTGTGGCGTTGTCGGTGTGTGAAACGATCGAACAAGAAAATCTGTTAAAGAACGCTGAGTATCGAGGCGGACAATTGCGTTTAGGATTGCAAAAGATCGCCAAAAAGTTTCCCACTCTGATTCAAGAAGTGCGCGGCTGGGGATTGATCAACGGGTTAGAACTGAGTGCGGATGCATCATTTACGTCGATCGAGGTGGTCAAAGCAGCGATGAATGAAGGCGTTCTTCTGGTTCCGGCGGGCCCCAAGGTGGTGCGATTTGTGCCTCCGTTGATTGTGACGGCTGAGGAGATTTATCTGGCGCTGAGATCGCTCGATCAAGCCTTCACCGCCCTGACCAAAGCCTGATTTTCTGCAATCCCTTTCACAGCGGGAAAGAACCTGTATAGAATAAGGGACTGTACCCAACCCATCCTACGAACTCGGAGCCAAACAATGTCACGCAAATGCCAACTGACGGGCAAGACTGCCAACAATGGAATGGCGGTTTCTCACTCTCACCGTCGCACCAAAAAGCTGCAAGAAGCCAATTTGCAGTCTAAGAGAGTCTGGTGGCAAGAAGGCAATCGCTGGGTCAAACTGCGCCTTTCGACCAAAGCCATCAAAACGCTTGAGCGCAAGAGTCTCAGTGCTTTTGCTAAAGAAGCCGGGATTGATTTGAGCCGTCTGTAGGGCTTGCAACAGTGCTTGCAACCATTTTATTTTCCTGACTCTGGGGTGGATGAAGTACGTCTGCCCCAGTTTTGATCTATCTATGGCGCTTGACGGGTAGGTTTAGGGCAAAGTCAACCTGTTTGCCTACCGTTCAAAGTAGTTATCTTGTCCAAAATCTATGATTTAACTCAGAAAACTCAATATAGTTAGGACTTCTGCTTAGGATTGGTCAAGATTTTGTTAAGTCAACCCAATTTCTACGGATTCCAAGCTTTTTTTCGTTCAGTTGATCGCTATTTCAAAGCACCTGGGTAATATTGTTCCAACAACCATAATCCGCTGATCGACTTAAAATAAAATTCAATCCGAGTATGATATTGGCGAGAGCGACTGCTTGATCATGAAAAATTCATCGATTTTGACCTCTTTTCTCCACATCCACTGATTATCTACTGACTGACAATTTCCGTAACTTGCCGGATAGTCAAGCTTTTCTCTAGCAGGTCGCTCACGTAAGTTCCCCGTTGACGATGAGGTTGAGTTATTAAGACAGTAAGAAGATAAGTCAACCAATGTAGAGTTTTGATGAACTCACCGATCGCCCCTTGACTAGATAGCGGGGCAATGTCTGACCATACTGACAGTGCGATCAAATTACTGATTGCTTTACTGATTACTGAATTTTTTTCCTTGACTGTGCGTGCCATCTACTGCTCCGTTCTAACGAGACTCTTTGCATCCGACCCTTTTTCTTTCTGCCACAACTAGCAGCTATGTCAAACCGTAAACTCGCTAAGGCAATCCAGGGGCCATTTCGCCAGATCTGGAAGCTCTACCAATCCCTCACCAAACGGGTGATCTTGGGATACATCCGCACCGCATTGATGACCCAACGTAGGACGCGATCGGCTGCGGGCTTTATTTTGCCAACGACTGTTTTGCTGATTTTGGTGGTGACGCTGACGGTGGGGGCCCTGACCCTTCGGGCTTTTAACCGCAATACCCAGGTGATCGGGCAAAGTCAACAGCGCGTGATCTACAACGCCGCCACGCCAGCGATCGATCGGGCCCGTGCCAAAATCGAGTTTCTGTTTGACCCTAGCAAAGACACACGCTATCCCGGTGGGGTGCCGTCCGAGTCCACGCTGTTGGGGATGATGCTCAATGATGGTCAGCCGCTGCCGGGGGGCGGTAGTGTGACTACTCTACGAGTTCGCCCAGTTGGGGGAGCAGTTACTGATGCTTTTGATCCTTACCAGTTGCCAGATGAGGAGCGAGTTGACATCAATCGCGACGGTAGAAATGACAACGCCTGGTCTTTCCGTACCGATACCAATGGAGACGGTAGGGCTGATGCGACGGTCATCTACTCAGTCATCTTTAGCAGTCCGACCGACACGGCAAACCAGGCTAACCCTGCGAGTCAAGCAGACCCCAACGAACTGCTGCTTCGTTTGAGTGACCAAGAAAAAGCTAGAAGCTTGTGGATTCGGCAGGGGCCACTCAGTAACGAAACAAGGGCGCAGAATTGCAACTTTAATACAGGCACCAAATCAGGTTTGCGAGGCTGGTTTGATGACAGGTCAAACACGTCAATCTTGAAGAAAAACTTTCAGGTTGATGCTTTTGTCGTCCCTGATAACCCTAATGCAACTGCTGTCACTTTAGAATTTCAGCAAGATCGCCAGCTAAACCGGGGCAACAAGTGGGGAGCTTGGTTCCGCAACGACTTGGAAGTTTATCCAGGTGCCCCCTTTAACTGGAATGGTGCAATGCACACCGAGGGGAGTCTGGTGATCGGTGGAGACAACAACTTCAACGCGCATCTCATTAGCTCTCCTGCATCTTGTTTATTTACGCCCGATGCATCTGAGATCACCGTCACCAACATTACTCCGACTGCGGAGCAACCAAATCGTGACTTCCTGGGGTTGGTGGCTTCTGGTCGCGTAACGGATACTGCTGGCAGCGGCAGTTCAACAGTTTATCTTCCTACTGCCAATCCGACTGGCGTAACGCTAAATACGGCATCAGATGGAGTGGGCAACGGAGTCGCTAGTCCCATCCAAATCTCGATCGACCCAGCGCTCATTCTGACTGAAGACGGCTATCAGGTCAGACCGGGGCAAGGCAGCAGAAACAATCGGGAAGGAAACCGCAACGACTGGGCAAGAGTTGAGGCAACGTTCCCGCAGCGACTTCGTACAGACCCGCAGGTTGCGCCCTATGTGGATGACTTGTATCGGGCAGACGATCGCTGGGGCCCTAAACCCAGATATGACTCAAAAGAAGAAAATAGGATTACTGCTCCTTTGAGGATGGGTGAGCCGATTGTTGGCAAGCCTGAGTTAACTTCGAGCGCTTCTTCAAATCCAAACCAACCTGCTGAAGGAGTCGGGCTGGATGGCTATTGGGAGCGGCGCGCCCGCAATGAAGGGATGCGTATCCTCGTCGGTGAGCGACTAGAGCTAGGCAACGTCAACACATGGGTCACTCCGCGATATGACGCTGCTGATAATGTAATTAATGCGGCTACCGAGCGAGAAGGTGATCCGCTGATTCCGCCAACTGTCATTCCTTACCCAGCGACACCCGCAACCGGAGCAAGTGGTGTCCGTCACATCGATTTGCAGCGTCGCACCTTGAGAGATAACGTGTCCGCTGTGCAAGCGACTGCTGTCTATCACTCAGATAGAACTTTGAATGAAGGGAATCCTGATTTCCCGATCGCTTGTCTTGCCAGCACGGTTCACCCCGGAACGCTGACGACGCTGCGCCAGTCGGTTAATTTCTTGCCCACATTGTTTGCGTCAGGCGCAACCGGAAGTACGATCGGCGGCGCAACCGACCCAATGCTAATGACCGACTTCTTTACGGGTCGGGGCACCAACGGCTGGGAGTTTCTGCCTCCTGGTTCAGCAAGTGACACTAGTACGTTAGGTCAAAGTGCTGCAACCTTTGTAAGAGATGTTAGTAATCCGAGCAGTGCTTTGAGAATCGCGCTGACCAACTTAGCAAACTTTGCGGGCGACCCCGATGGCGCTTACCCGCCCAAACAAGAGGCTGCTGGAAGTTCGATCATTCACCCCTACCCAGCCCTGACTATGTGGGGGAACTACTCTAATTTGCGGCGAGTTCTTCAGAGGCTTGAAGGCGGGACTACATACGCAGATTTAAGCATCGCTGACAAGACCTATTTGCAGACGGCTGCTTGTACGGTGGGCATGTTGGCCTACAACATTGAGCAGATTCGCAGATTTGACCCCGCTAACCGAGCCAACGACGTTAAGTACAACTTTGGCTTGACAGGAGTCACATCCGATGCCAGCAAGAACGTCATGTATGAGTTGGCAGAAACCATTGAAAATCTGATGCAGACCAGGGATGTCGCCAGATCTTTCATTGGCGTTTTGCCACGCGGTCAATTGGCATCTTATGGGTACAACCCTGCTGCGACAGACGCGCAGTTCAACCAAGATAATTGGAATGCAAAAGACTACTACAATGTCCCGCCAGAGGCTTGGGTCGGGGCAATCAGACAAGCTCGTCTAAGAGCAGGCATAGACATCACCAAAGATCCTGTGGTGCGGATGGCTGAACTGATCATGCTCAAGTATCAGATTCGCCGCGATCGTACCTTTGGGTTCCGACCATCACCCATATTTGGTGAATACATCTTCAACCGGACTGAAAATCCAATCAGTTCTAGTTCTACTAGCCTGTTCATGTTCCCATCCGCTTGTGACCCTGACGAATTTACTTTCGCCCTCACAAGTCGCGGCATTTCCTCATCCGCCCCATCCACACTAGAGACAGGAGGATTGCCAGCTAACCCTACACTGCCAGCTAACTCTGCTGGATACGCTCAAGGAGGACGACTGGGTAACTACAGATTCTTCCTGTCTCGCTTGTGTGGAGCAATCAACACTGAGAAGTACGTGCCTGGTAGCCCTGAAACGGCATCTGTCCTACCCAAGTTTCCGGCGCTCTACTACCTCTTCCCCGAACAAGACCACGAGCTTGCTGGCTCAATCAATGAGCCGCGACCCATCCCTCCACTAGCTGGTTCTCCTACGCCAGCGGTTCCCGATCCCGCCGCTAACTTTACTGCTGACAGACGCGGTGAGTATGACACTCGTCAGCCTGGAAGCATCACCGCCACTGCACAACAGCCACCCGCAGCCCTGGGCACCTTCAATGCCTTAGACAAAGAACCTTATGTCGTTGACACCTACATCAACACCACTATCCGTCCGGTAAACAGCGCTGGAGCCAGATTCCGTGTCGTGGATGCAACCGCTCCGACCAATCTCACCGAAAATCCCAGAGCGGATAATCCATCTACTTACTTCCCCAGATTGACTCCTGTCGATAGCATCGCTGCCAATAATGGGCGAGTCACACTGAGAGGCACTGTCACCACCGCCCCAAACCGCCACCCTGATGAAAATCTGACTCCTTTTCCTGTACCCGATCGCTCTGTGAATGCGGTTGCGCTGATTCCAAGAAGGGTAGACTTCTCAGACTGGAAATTGCCCTACGAGACAAACCCAGCGATATTAGCCGCGGCTCCGTCTACAGCCATTAGCGGTGGGCCCAACATCCCAACCAATTACATTCTCGCCCCCACCAGCGGCACCGACAGAGACAGCAAAATGACTCCCCGACCCGTTGCGTTGGGCTTCCTCGATCGCGCCTTTTTTGACGGTCGTCAACTGATGCTCACTCGCACAATGGACATCGATCTGGGGATGCTCCGCAGCAAGCAAGCTGGAACAGACATCTGGTTACCCAAGAGCGGTATTGTCTACGCCTTTAGAGAAGATGCAGTTCGAGAAGACGCGATCGCTCGTCCTGCTGGCACGGGTATGAATCTCACCAACCTGGCAGCCCAAATCGATCCAACGATTCCTCTGACTCCGACAAACCGAGGGGTTACGGATAAACCGATCGACCAGTTGCCCGATCCCGATCGTCGCGTTCACGGTTTCCGCCTTCGCAACGGTTCACAGGTCAAACGCAACAGCAGTTTTGAAGGCAACGTTATTTCAGGAGTCGGAAGCGATCAAAACGATCGAGGTCTTTCCTTCTTTAGTGACCAATCCGTCTACATTCAAGGAGACTTTAACCTTCACCAAAACGGAGCAGACACCGAAGCAGGCACAATTCTAGAAGAATTTAGAGACCTCCTCCCTCCTGACGCTGCCTATACCCCAGCCCAGTTTTACGGTCGGAGAAACATTGACGATCGCTTTGCCAACACCGACCCCAGCAGAGCAGCTACTGAGAAAGACCGTTGGCGACCCTCAGAAATCTTAGCTGACAGCATCACCGTCCTTTCTTACACCTTCTGTGACGGCAGTATCGCTGACTCTTTTGTCCGCCCCGCAGCAAGCATTCCAACACCCACAGCTACCTCTGGCACCACAGCCGCCTATCCATCACCGGACTTCGGTATTCTTGCCGATGCAGGAGCAGTAAATAATCCTGGGGGTAACTACACGCCTTACGGCAGACGAGAATTTGGCTTGTACGGCCCCGGTTGCATTAATGGAAACAGCAACTACGGCACCTCATTCCATAATCAAAATCGCCCTAGCCAACCGATCGCCGCTACCGCCGACTGGGTGAGAGAAAACTCTTCTCCCTCAACGCTGCCTCAACGGAGTTCTAACTATCATGTTGACTTCACTTCACCGATTAAAATCTCGCGCCTCGGCTTGCCTCTGACCGAAGCCTCACGAACAACTGCGGCAACACCAGCGGAAGTGACGGCTGGCACCAAGCCCCCATTACCTCTCCCTACTCTCTACAACAGAGACAGTTACTTCCCAATTGGACAGACCCTTGACGTAGGGAGACAGTTCACTCTACCCGCAAATACTAGGGTCAACACGATCATCGTCGGTGGCATCAATCCTTCTCGCTTAAACCAGGGCTATGGTGGATTGCACAACTTCCCTCGCTTTTTAGAACGATGGGGAGCCGGAAACAACAGAAGACTCAACTTTTCGGGGTCATTCCTGCAACTCAGCTTTACCAATTACGCAACCGCACCTTACGAATCAGAAGCCTGGGAGCCTGGACAAACCCCTGAAACTGGCAGCAACAGCTATAGATACTATGAACCGCCCACTCGGATTTGGGGTTATGACGTAGCGCTCCAGTTTAATCCTGCCAGCCCCGCAGCCTCTCGATTTGTAACTGCCAGCAAAAACCGCAACGAATACTACACTGAGCCACCCGCCAACGACCCCTACATCAATAATCTCTGTGAGACCGTTGCGCTCCCAGCAAATCGTCAGCGCCTTGGGGTGCCAGCCGATGCCAGAATCAACTGTCCCAGACCGTCTTAAGGAGACTGAGATGTTACAAGGTTCAAGTTCTATGACCTCAAAATCACGGTCTCCCCGTTTGGCAATGCGGTTTGCTCTGAGTCTCACCCGCCAACTAAGCGCAAATCGCCGCCACTCAGACCGGGGGCTAACTCTCATCGAAGGACTCGTAGCCATCATCGTGATCACCGTCACCCTGGTTAGCATCCTCCCGCCCATCTTCTGGGCCACGGGCACACGAGTCCAAAACCGCAAAGCCGAGCAAGCCTCCCAACTCGCTCAAGGCGAAGTCGATCGAGTTCGTACACTCGTCGAACGGGGAGGATATACCCTTGCTCAACTCCCTCCAGCCACCGCCACAAACGCAACCATTCGTGGAGACGGTACGGTGCCTGCCCCAACGATTTCCAGTGGTACTGTATTGTCCTCAAACTCAACCTGCAACACTTATACAGGCACTCCACTTCCCGTGGCGCAGTATCTCCCCCTAGACACCGAAGGCGATTGTAGACCCGAATTTCTAATGCAGACTTTTCGCAGCCCTGGTGTTGATGCAAACGGAGAACTTACCCCAGTTGGTACTGCTGTCCCCGATGGATTCGTGGTAGGCGTTCGGGTCTATGCCAGCGTAGCGGAGGATGCGCTAAGAGCGGGCCGCGGTCAAACCCAGCAAGCCACCTTAAAAGGCACCTCTGGATTGGGTGCTCAACGTATCCGCCCGCTAGCAGTGCAATACACCACGATCGTTAAAAGTGGTGCCAGCCAAAACTTGCAAATTTTCCGTACGCTCTGCCCAGCAAGCGCCAGGACGACTGGACAATGCTAAAAGGCATTCCCTCACCCGATGAATCAGGACGATCGAATCAGGAAAGAATGATGGCTAAACAACAAAAATCGCACCCTCTTCGGCTCTGGTTCTATCAGAAAAAGGGCAACCTCAAAGGGTTCACCCTGATCGAGCTTCTGGTTGCCCTATTCATCGGAGGAATCATTGTCACGCTGCTGCTCTTTACCGTAGTACAGCTTCTTCAAACCAACCAGCGAGAAGCCTCCCGAAGCGACACCCAGCGCGAAATGCAAATGGCGATCGACTATATCTCCCGTGATTTACGTGAGGCGGTCTTCGTTTATGACGGCAGATGTTTGACACCATCAGGTGATCCGACCTGCCCAGGACTAACGAATGCTCTTCCGACCGAAATTGCTGGAAGCGGAAACACGGAAAATATTCCCGTTCTGGCGTTCTGGAGAGTTGACCCCTTACCTGACCCTCTGATTGCAGCTTGTTCGGCAAATGCACGGGCGATCGCCACGACTGCAAACAATGCCAACTTGCCCCCAGCAATTGTTGGGGTTCCCTGTATTTCTCGTCAGATGTACACGTTAGTTGTCTACTCACTGAGTGGACGGGCTGAAAACAACTGGAGAGGTAAAGCTAGAATCAAGCGCTATCAGCTTCCACAATTTACCTTTACGCCCACCGCTAGTGCAGGTGGCAGCCCTCAACCAACTCCTGGCTGGTATTATCCCGCAGGTCAAGATACTACGTTTTCTCGTTGGCCACTCGGTTCTAACGGAGTTCCTTTAGTAGCCAGACCTGGGATGAGTGTCAATACACCCAACCAAGTCCTTGTCGATTTTGTTGATCTCAGTGGCAGTCAAGCCACCCCTACTTGCCCGGCACCCACTACAGATTACGTACTCACCCCAACTACCGCGCCGACCAATCCGTTGACCAATACGCCTGCAAGAGGGTTTTACGTCTGCGTCAAAGGAGCAGTCAGCAATGGCACCCTCAACCAGGAAGTTGTTGTGCGGATTCAAGGCAACGCCGCAGGGAGACCTGGAATTCCCCTTAGAGGCAGTGTTCCGATTCCGATGGAGACGCGAGTGTTGGTTCGTGGCGTGTTGAATAAGATTTAGAGGGCTGTGATTTGCTGTGCTTTTACTGGAGAAGAAGATGAGAAGGCGAAAATCAAAGAACTCGATCGCAGGCTTCACCCTGATCGAACTATTAGTTGTGATTTTGTTGATCGCCGTCCTGTTTGCGATCGCCTCTCCGAGTTGGATCGCTTTTGTCAACAATCAACGGGTCGGTGCGGCGAGAGGTCAAGTTTTTGAAGTGCTGCGATCGGCCCAAGCCGAAGCAAAACGCACCAAACTCAGTCGAGAAGTCTGCTTTGACAACAACGGCAACGACCCACGAGTAGCAACCGTTCAATACACCACAAACACCGTCACCTGTGCAAACCGGACGATCAACACCTGGCAGTCGATCGGCAACCTCAAGCCCGGAACGATTCGACTCAGTGCAACTCCTGCCACATCCAGAGTCATCTTCGACACAGACGGCAACTTGATTCCAACTTCTGCTGCGGTTGGCTATACCATCACGATTCGACCTGGAGCTGCCCCAAATCCGCGGCGGTGTGTGACTATCAGAACGCTCTTAGGAGCGATGATCGACGGATCTGGAGACGACTGTCCGGTTTAGCGACACTTGTCATCGTTAAGAATGAAGCGTTGAAAATGAAGCCCGGTGCCTGAAACTTTTGTAAGGACTGGGCTTTGTGCTATTCAAGTGCTGTCTGACCGCATCTCATGCAGAAAGCTTGCGTGGTAGATCAAGCAGGCTCGATTTTTAGGGAATTCTGATCTGTGAAATACTCTCAGCATCAGGGCGATCGAACATGCATCTGCACCCTTCAAGTTTCCAAAAAATTGGAGTAAGATTCAAACCTGACTCAAAGCTACAGTTTGGCCCATCTCGAAATCAAGGATTTACGCTAATTGAAAGTCTGGTTGTGGTGCTGCTGATTGGAGTCCTGGTCGCGATCGCTGCCCCAAGCTGGTTAGCCTTCTTGAACACCCAAAAATTGAACATTGCCCAGGGTCAAGTGTTTGAAATCCTGCGGAAAGCGCAAAGTACCGCCAAGCTCAAACGTATCAACCAGCAGGTCAATTTTAGACAAAAAGATGGTCGAGTTCAGTGGGTGATTCAATCCACAGCCCCAATCACTGACCCCGATCGCCTTTCCTGGAGCAGCCTAGAGAATGGCATCCAGCTAAACTCAGATGAAACAAAACCCCAAGCCGACAAATTGGGCATCCACAAGATCCAATTCAACCACTACGGTGAAGTGAACGGTAACCTGGGGAGAGTTGTCTTGTCTGCCCCCAGCAGTTCTGCCAAGCGATGCGTTATTGTTTCGACACTGATCGGAGCCATGCGAACCGGGCAGAACCGTCCGACGCGGCTAGACAATCCCTGTGATTGAATGAGCTACTCGCTGTCTTTGAGAGCAGCTTGAGTTTTGGCACGATCGAGCTTCAAGATCAGCGTCGCTAATGGAGGGAGACAGAGGTCGATCGAGTAAGGACGATTTTGATAAGCCCACTCATCCGTCCATTTACCGCCCAGATTACCCATATTGCTGCCGCCATAATCACGGGCATCACTGTTCAAAAGCTCCGTGTAAAATCCTGGCTCTGGTACGCCAACGCGGTAGTGACTGTGAGGTTGAGGCGTGAAATTACAAACAACAATCACCGACTCATCAGAATCTTTGTCACGACGAATAAAAGACGCAACACTGTGACGGTTGTCGCTACAGTCGATCCATTCAAACCCTTCTTGGGCAAAGTCTTGAGTGTAGAGGGCAGGTTCGCGACGGTAGAGCGTGTTGAGCGCCTTCATAAAGTCCTGTAGCTTTTGGTGTGGCTCAAACTGCAATAGATGCCATTCCAAATCGCCCCAGACATTCCACTCGCTCCACTGCCCAAACTCCATACTCATAAACAGCGTTTTCTTACCTGGATGGGCAAACATGTAGGCGTACAAGCAGCGCAAACTCGCAAATTTTTGCCATTCGTCTCCCGGAATTTTGCCAATCATGTTGCTCTTGCCATGCACCACTTCGTCGTGGGAGAGCGCCAGCATAAAGTTTTCGCTGTGATTGTACCAGATGCTAAAGGTAATGTTGTTTTGGTGAAACTGGCGAAACCACGGGTCCATGTGGAAGTAATCGAGCATGTCGTGCATCCAGCCCATATTCCACTTGAGATTGAATCCCAGTCCCCCGACATAGGTTGGCCAGGACACCATCGGCCAGGACGTGGATTCCTCGGCGATCGACAGCACCCCCGGAAAATAGCTGTAGACCACATGGTTCATTTGACGCAGAAACTCAGCCGCCTCAATGTTTTCTCGACCGCCATACTGGTTAGTCACCCATTCGCCTTCTTTGCGGCAGTAGTCTAGATAGAGCATTGAGGCAACCGCATCGACGCGAATTCCATCAATGTGGTACTTGTCAAACCAGAAGACTGCGTTAGAAACCAGGTAGTTGCGAACTTCGTTACGAGCGTAGTTAAAAACGAGGGTGCCCCATTCTTTGTGTTCGCCTTTACGGGGGTCAGCGTGTTCATAAAGATGAGTGCCATCAAAAAACGCCAGACCGTGACCATCTTTGGGAAAATGACCCGGCACCCAATCAACGATCACCCCAATGCCGTTGGCGTGACACTGATCGACAAAGTACATAAAATCTTGAGGCGTGCCATAGCGAGACGTGCAGGCATAGTGCCCCACCACCTGATAGCCCCACGAGCCATCAAAGGGATGTTCAGCGATCGGCAACAATTCAATATGAGTAAATCCCAGTTCCTTCACATAGGGAATCAGCGTGGCAGCCAATTCTCGATAGGTCAGAAATCTGGCTCCTGGCTTAAGTTCGGAGACGACGACAACAGGTTCAGTTTCCCCGCTGGGCAACTTGGCAGGCTCGGCAGAAGAAGCATGTAGCCACGAGCCAATGTGAACTTCATAGACGGAAACAGGCTTAGTTAAAGGCTCGGTATGACGGCGCTGCTCCATCCAATCCTGGTCTTGCCACTGGTAGGAGTCGAGATCAGCGACGATCGAGGCTGTTTTGGGTCGCGCTTCCTGCTGAAATCCGTAGGGATCGGACTTTTCGTAGATGTGCCCGTCCTGGTTTTTGATTTCGTACTTATAGTGAGTTCCGACCCCTAAGCCAGGAACAAACAGTTCCCACACGCCCGTCGAACCCCTCCGCATCTGGTGTTTGCGCCCATCCCAATAATTAAAATCTCCAATCACTGAGACGTTGCGGGCGTTGGGTGCCCAAACTGCAAAGTAGACCCCCTCAACTCCATTCTGCTTGGTGAAATGTGCCCCCAGCTTTTCGTAGATGCGGTGGTGGTTGCCTTCAGAAAAAAGATGGGTATCAAAATCCGTCAAGAAGGGAAACTGGAAGGCGTAGGGATCATAAATGACGCGATCGTGCTCTCCTTCCTTGACCCGTAGCTGATAGTTGGCAAGTTCGGGGGTGTCGATCGTGCATTCAAAAAAGTGAGGATGGTAAACCGACTGCATCGGATATTCGGCCCGCTGCTCAGGAATCACCACCCAGGCAGCGTCTGCGTTGGGCTGATAGGCTCGCACCACCCAGACTGTTTTGCCATCGCGCTCGATCGGATGGGGCCCCAGCACCTCAAACGGATCGTGATGTTGGTTCCAAATAATCCGTTCAATTTGATCGGGAGCGATGGTCATCGACATGAGCTACCTGCCTTAAATAAAATTGGCTAAAGAAATCTAGAGAAGAAAAAATTTAACGTTCTGTCATAAACCGTATCAAATCATTGTAAAAGTCTCAAATTCTTGACGTAATTTTGTGACTATTTGGGAGTTGAGGAATCTCGGCAGCTTTTTGGATCTTTAGCAGTAAGGACTTCTTAGATAAGTTAAACCGATGAAAGATATAAACAAAAATGATGCCATTTGTAGACTACACCACCAGGGTATAAAACAAGCCCCAACTCGCTAAGATTGCAAGTTAAGGGCTGTTCTGACCGATTCAAAAATTGATCTCAGTCAATCCTCAAGCGCTACCTGTAAAGGTGACTTCAGGAAATTTTGCCTGAGCTTCTGTCATAGGACGACGTTTGCCCTCTTCTTGCCAGTAGTTGATCACCTCAGTCGCTTTATTGAGCAACTCAACGCGATCGGCTTCGGTAATCCAATGTTTCTTTTCGAGTTCAGTTTTTAGCTGTTCCCATGCGTCGTTGCGCGGCCAAAAAAAGTAAGAAGTCAAAGGACTCGTGCCCTTGCCAACCACCTGATCCACCGCCAGTGCCACGTTCTCATCTAGCCAGAGAACCTTTAGAATAAACTTCGTCAATCCAACCTCCAGCGCAGTCCCAAGCTTTGATTACAATCAGCTATTCTACCGTACTGTTCTGGTCTGGGGGTGAAGATTGAGAGATTGAGTGTTAGAGAGGAGGATTTAGTGAGTCAAGCAGTGAATTTGAAGGGAGCGATCGTCATTTTTGACATTGATGGCGTGGTGAGGGATGTCAGCGGATCTTACCGTCGCGCTCTGGCTGATACAGTGGAAAAATTTACTCAAGGAGCCTATCGTCCCTCATCGCAGGAAATTGATGCGCTCAAGGCAGAAGGCGTTTGGAACAACGATTGGGAAGCGTCGCAGGAGTTGACGTATCGCTACTTTGAAGCTCAAGGCACGTCGCGAAGTTCGCTCAATCTCGACTATTCAGAGCTGGTGGCGTTTTTCCAGTCTCGCTACCGGGGAACTGATCCTGACAATTGGACGGGCTATATCTGTCAAGAACCGTTGCTAATGCAGCCCAAATATTTAGACAGTCTGACCGAGGCAGGCATTCACTGGGGCTTTTTTAGTGGGGCAACCAGAGCCTCCGCAAATTATATATTGGAGAAAAGACTGGGGCTGCGATCGCCTCTCTTAGTCGCGATGGAGGATGCGCCCGGTAAGCCTGACCCCACGGGACTATTTGCCAGCGTCCAATCCTTTGCTGAGAATGCTTCGCTTCCTGTGATCTACGTCGGCGACACCGTTGCAGATATGTACACAGTGGAACGGGCCCGTCAGATTCAGCCCGATCGCCGTTGGATAGGCGTGGGAGTTTTGCCACCTCACGTTCAGGAAACGAGCGACCCCTTGCGGGTATCTCAAGGAGATCGCCAATCGGCCTATGCAGAATCTCTGCGACAAGCCGGAGCCGAAATCGTGTTTGCCAACGTGCAGGAACTAACGGCGATCGCCATTCAGCAATTGGTCAGGACTTGAGGCTCAAGAATTTCTCTAAAGAAGCAGTGATGGCGGGGGGCCAGCGACGAATCGTTTTTACCCATTTCAGGTCTTTGTAGCGGCGATCGAGTCCCACCGCAGACACCCACTGGCTTTCCGCTTCGCCTTGTTTGCCCTGTACCCAGAGCGCCGCCGTCAACGCAGCCCGCATATCAGCAAATTTGGGATACTTACGAACCAGGTTTTTCATGGTACGAATGGCTTCATCGGTTTCGCCCAGTTGGTATTTAATCAGCGCGTAGTTGGCACGGGCAAAGGCGTACTCAGGAGCCATGTCAGCCGCTTTTTTAAAGTCAACCGCCGCGATTTCCCATTGTTCTAGTCCAGCCTCGGCGTTCCCGCGATTGTTGTAGGCGGCCGGGTCTTTGGGATCAAGTTCTAGAACGTGGTTATAGTCAGCGATCGCGGCTTCCCACTTACCCAATCCTTCGAGTGCAGTGCCTCGGTTGAGATAGGGATCAGGAGCCGTCGGAGCCAGTTCGATCGCTTTGTTGAAATCGGCGATCGCGTCTTCAAGTTTGTTCTGACTGACTCTGGCATTGCCACGATTACTCCAAGCAGCCCCACTATCGGGCAGTTGT
This sequence comes from Phormidesmis sp. 146-33, assembly GCF_052939515.1. Lineage (NCBI taxonomy): Bacteria > Bacillati > Cyanobacteriota > Cyanophyceae > Leptolyngbyales > Leptolyngbyaceae > Phormidesmis > Phormidesmis sp. 146-33. The sequence continues at coordinate 26,360 of NZ_JBJPHU010000020.1, read as the reverse complement.
TTGATCATTTCAGTCCAGTAGCCCTCAGCCGTCTTAAAGTCTCCTTTATTGGTAGCTTCAAAGGCTTTCTGCCTCAACTCCCCGACTTGAGAAAACATATCCAGCGCAGTCGGTTGGGCAGGCACGTCTTCAACCGTCGGCACAGGTGTAGAGACAGGAGCCTCCTCCGCTAAGACAGGCAGGGTAGAAAATTCGACGATCATCACCAGCAAAAAAGCCAGCAAAGATTTCAGCAACAAGCGACTCATACGACAACTCCAGATTTAGGACAAAAATGACATTTGGCTGTCGGGTGGCTGGTAGCCAAGATGTTTCCAAGCGGCGGCGGTGGCGATTCTTCCCCGTGGGGTGCGGCTGAGATAGCCAATTTGCATCAGGTAGGGTTCGTAGACTTCCTCGATCGTTTGGGCATCTTCTCCCGTGGAGGCGGCGATCGTTTCCAACCCAACTGGGCCGCCGTTGTGCCGCTCGATCATAAAACTTAACATGCGTCGATCCGTCCAGTCCAATCCGCAGGGGTCTACGTTGAATAGCTCCAGCGCCTCTGCTGCCACGTCTTGAGTCACTTTGCCCGAAGATTTGACCTGAACATAATCTCGAACCCGCTTTAACAGTCGGTTAGCAATCCGGGGCGTTCCGCGAGAGCGACGGGCAATTTCGCTGGCTCCATCAGAATTAATGGACGTATTCAGCAGACTCGCCGTGCGGAGAATAATTTCTGTCAGTTCATCTAATTCGTAAAAGCGCAGACGTTGAATCAGCCCAAAGCGATCGCGCAACGGAGAAGTCAAAGCTCCTACCCTCGTCGTCGCGCCCACCAGCGTAAAGGGAGGTAAGGGCAGCGATCGGGTTCGAGCACTTTGACCTTTGCCGATCGTCACGTCGAGTCGAAAATCCTCCATCGCGGAATAAAGCAGTTCTTCTGTAATTCTTGGCAGACGGTGAATTTCGTCAATAAACAGCACGTCGCCGGCCTGCAAATTCATCAACAGTCCAGCAATATCGCGGGGACGCTCTAAAGAAGGCGCACTGGTGATTTTGCAATTGACCCCCATCTCAGAAGCGAGAATCAGCGACATCGTGGTTTTGCCCAGTCCAGGCGGGCCATAGAGCAGCAGGTGATCCATTGATTCCTGTCGGGCTTTGGCGGCTCGAATGGCAATATCTAAAACGTCTTTGAGATCTTTTTGTCCCACGTAGTCCTGCAAGCTTTGGGGACGCAGGTGATCTTCTTGCTTGCCGTGTTCTTCGGGTTCTGACTCTGGTTGGAGCAGTTCTTTAGCCGCTTTTTTGTCGCGATCGTCTGGCTCTGGTTGTAGGGCGACCTTGGGAGGCTTTTTGGGAGGCTGGCCGCCGCCATGCGAATCGGACACCGAGAGGGGAAGCTGTCCCACTGGTGTATCTAGATCTTCTGGCTCAAGCGCCTGTTTTTTGGAGGAGATGATCGCCATAATTGAGTACAATCATACCCATGAACGCCAAAAAAGTATGACGATTGACCCGACTTTCATCGTCCCTGACTCCATTTCTTTTGAGGAGGCGATCGCCCTCACTCAATCTTTGCTGTCTAAAATTGAGCAAGAGGGCCTGTCTGAGTCAGATGCCGCAACCGTTGCCAGCTTAGTCGCGACTGAAAATGGCGCACGAGGATTTTTTGTCACCTATCTAACCGACGCTCGTCCATTGGCGGATCGACCTTCTGAAGAAGTGGTGGCAGCGCTGCGATCGTCCCCCTCAATCGTGTCCGAACTGCTGGTCAAAAATCTGGCCATGTCCACCGCCATGATCTTGGCTCACACACGCAGTCAGAAGCTTGATTTAGCTAAGGGTTCAGAACGGGTACAGCGACGCACGACTAATCTAATTCAACAAACTCAACTGGCAGAGGTGCAAACCAAAATTCACAGTTTGTTAGAGAGCATCGCATCCGGCACAGGGCAGTATCAAAGCTTTCTAGAACGCTGGGGCTATGATGCCGAACAAAAACAAGCGATCGCTCAGGCTTTACAGCAAGTCGTCACCTGATATCCTGTCTACCAGCGAGAACATGAGCGGATCTGCTTTCTCATCGTTGCAATCGATGTTGCAATCGACTCAGCGTTTGACAGTTGTCTCTTCCTCAGATCTCGCAAACATTTAGCGAAGGGGAACGATCGCTTGTTAAAACCAGTCAAGGCAGTTGCCCGCAAAGTTATCCAAAAGCTGCCGACTCATCATCCGTGGTGGACAAAGTTGGATCTGCTAAAAACGCTTGTCCAGAGAGATTTGGAGGCACGTTATAAAGGATCAGTTTTAGGCAACCTCTGGTCACTAATTAACCAACTCGCTCAACTGCTGGTCTATACCTATCTGTTTTCGATCGTCCTTCAGGTCAAACTCAAACTGCCTGGTCTTCCCGCCAATAATTTCACTTATGGTCTCTGGCTTTTTGCGGGGCTGGTGCCCTGGACAGCTTTTACAACAGGCTTGGTGCAGTCCTCTGTGTCGGTGATCGGGCAGCCCAACTTAGTCAAAAAGGTTGTTTTTCCACTGACCTTACTGCCGTTGGTGCCCGTTTTGTCCGCCTTTGTTGAAAGTTCGTTAGGCTTGATGGCTCTGATTTTGTTTGTAGCATTTACCAGCAATACTATTCACAGTACACTTTGGCTGCTGCCGCTGGTTTGGGTTCCTCAATTGCTTTTAACCGCGGGATTGGGCTACTTGATGGCAGGGTTGACCGTCTTTTTGAGAGACATTCCTCAGACGATTGGGGTTCTGGTCAATCTTCTGTTTTATGTGACCCCGATCGTTTATCCCGTCTCAATTATTCCAACCCAAATCAAACCCTTGGTATTTTGGCTAAACCCTTTGGCAGTCTTGGTCGAAGTTAACCGCGATCTGATCCTGGTTGGCGAAGTGCATCTGTGGACGGAATGGGGAGCTACGTCGGTCGTCTCCCTGGTTATTTTTTGCGGGGGATTATGGATTTACAAGCGTCTCCGTCCTGCATTTGCAGACGTTCTCTAATCGAGTGATCCCTTAAATTCCCCTGAATCATTTCAGGTAAAAAAGGAAACTTTAAAGACATTTCTTTTCCTCCCAAAGGGGGTTAAGGGGATCTCCAAGAGTTTGGAAGTATACCTGGAATAGAGAGCCGACCTCAGGTCTTTAGAGTTTGGGCGATCGCTTAACAAAACGATGCAAGATTAGCAGGTTATCCTGAGTGCTATGTGTGTGAGTCAATTGCGGAGAAGTAGCCATGTCTTTGGTGTCAACGTTGAGAAGATATGTTGAAAAGTTGTTGCCCGTGCTGGAAGAAGACAGTTTGAGTGTCTCAGAAAGTGTCTCAGACAGCGTTTCAGGGCGTGTCCTGCCTTCAGTCGAGGTCAGTCCACTCCAGAGCTACCCAGAGCCATCCCCAGAGCCATCTTTAGATGACGAAACGGATGAGCTGCCCTTTCTCGAACCTTCTGCTCAAAACCGCCCTCTGACAGTCACCTATCCCTTTACGATCTTTAATATTGAGTTGACCAACCGCTGCCCGTTTAAGTGCGTCATGTGTGCCAGAACGAATAACATGACCCGCGCTCAAGGACTAATGGAGTTTGATCTGTTTCAGCGCGCGATCGATGAGTTTGTCATGGCGAATCCCAAAGCCGCCAGAGAGTCGGAAGTTTGGCTACATGGATTTGGTGAAAGCTTGGTGCATCCAGAGTTTGCCAGGTTTATGCGCTACGCCAGCGATCGGGGGCTTCAAACGGCTCTGTCGATCAATCCTTTCATGCTGACCGAGCGAGTGGCGCACGACTTATTAGAAGCGCATCCGGCTCACCTGTACTGCTCACTAGACGGACACGACAACGCCTCTTTTGAGCAAATCAGAGGAGTCAAAAACGCCTACGATCTCTCTAAACAAAGACTGCTTGATTTTCTTAAGCGCAAAGTTGAAGGCGGCTATCAAACGCGGATTACCTTGTCGATGATCAACTTTCCGCTCAACGAAGGCAGCATTCAGCAATTGGGTGACTATTGGCGATCGATTCCTGGGATCGATGAATTTCTCTCCAAGTCCTTTATCAATTGGGATGGCAATGCTCAAGATGTGAACGTTCTGGCAGCTTCTCAAACCCTACAAAAACCTTATGTGACCTGTGACTTTCCCTGGCGGCGCATGACGATTAAATGGGATGGCGATGTAGTGCCTTGCTGTCTGGATTACGACAAGCGCTATGTACTAGGAAATCTAAATCATCAAACCCTGGCAGACATCTGGAATGGCGCTCCCATGCAGGCGCTGCGTCAGGAATTTATCAGTAACGAGGTGACCAATCCCCTATGCCGAAACTGTGAACAACTGCGCGCTTAAGTGAGATATCAACCGCATTCTCTAACCAGTTTTTTTAGAGCGCAGACTGACTGGGTGCATACACACAGAATCGATAAAGTTTAGTGGTATTCTTTAGTGGGTTTTGGGGTGTTGTCTGGGTGTGAGGCAGTTGTTAGTTGGCAGTATCAGATTATGGGTGAGGTTGCAATTTCACTAAAAAACGTCTCCAAATGTTTTAAGCGCTACGCACGACCCGTCGATCGCCTCAAAGAAATTTTGCTGCCTCGCAAGCAATTGGCAGACGAGTTTTGGGCGCTCAAAGACGTAAACTTGCAGGTTTTGAAAGGGGAAACGCTAGGCATTATTGGGCAAAACGGAGCGGGCAAAAGTACACTCCTGCAAGTGATCGCGGGGACATTGACTCCCTCTGCGGGCGAAGTGAACGTCAACGGGCGCGTCTCAGCATTATTAGAGCTTGGAAGTGGCTTTAATCCAGAGTTTACAGGGCGACAGAATGTGTTTTTTAATGGACGCATTTTGGGATTAAGCCAGCGACAAATCGAACACAAAGTCGAAGAGATAGCCGAGTTTGCTGACATTGGAGACTTCATTGATCAGCCTGTCAAAACCTATTCGAGCGGCATGTTTGTTCGTCTAGCTTTTGCGGTCGCTGTCAGTACTGAGCCTGATATTTTAATTGTCGATGAAGCGCTGGCCGTCGGGGATGTTTTCTTTCAACAAAAGTGTTTTGAACGCATTAGAAAGCTCAGAGATGGAGGCACCACGCTCCTGTTTGTCTCTCACGATTCTGGATCTGTTTATTCGCTATGTAAACAAGCTGTTTTATTTGAGGCAGGCAGGCTAGTTTTGAGAGCCGATGCCAAACAGGTGATTGATTTATACGAAGTCAAACTGCTCAAACAAAACGATCGCGAACTAGAAACGGTAGCGATTCAAGCGCCTTCTGAGACAGGCTCACCTCAAACTAACTTCTCTAGCAGCGGATCTGATGTCGTTGCAGTTGTTTCACCAGAGCTAAAAGTTTACTCCGTTCAACTATTGGATGAAGACAACCAGAAAACAGAGTTTGTAATCAGTGGTCGATCGCTGCAAATTGTCATCGGTGTGGAATTTTTGGAAGCATTTGATGACCCCGTAGTGGGCTTTATGATTCGCGATCGCACGGGCTTTACAGTTTTTGTCAATCATACCTACGGACTTGATCAACCAATTGGGTCAGTGAATCAAGGCACCACGATCGAGACTTGTTTTCGGGTCAACGTCCCGCTTGCAGAAGGGGATTACACGATTACGATCGGCGTTTCAGACGGAGGCAGAGAAGGATACTTTGAGCGCAATATTGCTCGTGTCCACAATGCCGCTTCTTTCAAAGTTTTGCGAGACAAAGAAACCAGGGGTTGGGGAGGAATTGTCAACCTTTACCCAACTGTCGAGACCCACAGGAAAGCTCATGTTTGAATCGATTATTCAGCAGTTTAAACACTCTCAATATGACTTTAGAGAGACTGCAAATCCTGACGATCCTCTGATTGATTTATTTGATGACTGGGTTGATTACTATCGATTGAAATGGGCGATCGCGCACACGCTAAAGCCGACTTCTATTTTAGAAATTGGGGTGCGGTTTGGCTATTCTGCTGCGGCATTTCTCAAGGGCAGCCCTGACGCGCAGTATGTGGGAATTGATATCGATTCAGATCAGTTTGGCGGTGTCAAAGGCGCTATCAACTGGGCTAAAGAAATCACGCGATCGTTCAAGGCTGATTTTTTGATAGAAGATACCCAGACGATGCAGCAGTTTCCGGGTGATATCTATGACTTAATTCATGTGGATGGACAACAAGATGGAAATGGCTCTTTTCATGATTTAGAGATTGCTTTTCAACAGGGGCGATTTGTCTTAGTGGATGGTTATTTTTGGACGCAGTACAACTTTTCATCCGTCAGTGAGTTTCTGCTGCGATATGCAGATCTGGTGGAATGGTATGGCGTGATTCCAGGATATGCAGGCGAACTTTTGATCAAAGTTTCCGAATCCTATTTAGCGCAAATGAGGCAACGCCGAGCGACTTCGCAGTTATCACAAGGGTCACTTTTGGCGGACTCATCCGTTCAGCCTCATACGCTTGACTACTGCACTAGAGACTTTAGTGGTTATAAATCCTACCGAAAATACAACGGCAAAAAGTTAGAAGATCCCAGACTACAAGCGATCGTCGCAATCGCCAGCACAAAACACTCTGGCAGTCTTCTTGATCTGGGCTGTGGGCGAGGCGAACTCAGCTATTTCTACGCTCAAAGAGGGTTTGAAGTGAGTGCAATTGACAAATCTGAAGCCGCGATCGCACAGACCAAAAAGTGGTTTGAAGACGACCCAGCCCTGCAAGAAAAAGTACAGCAAAAAAAAGTACATTTCCACTGCGATAACATCTGTACCGTTGAGTTACCTAAAAGAACCTATGATTTAGCGATCGCTGCTAATGTGATTGAGCAATTATTAGTCGAGGACGTTGACACCCTGTATCGGCGAGTTTCTCAACAACTCAAGTCAGATGGGCTATTGATCATTCACACATCTCCCAACCTCTGGTATTACCAATATGACTACGCACGCAGACGGAGGCTTGCTGCTTCTATAGGAGCTTATCTCCCGGCACAACCCCGAACATCTAATGAAGTGTTGATGCATATCAACGAGCAATCTCCACGGGTGCTAAAACGTCAACTTAGTCAGCATTTTGAGCATGTGTTGATTTGGTTTGCCACTCAGAGCGATCTGGGAGGCAGTTTATTGAGAAAATTTTCTAAACAGGACGTGCGATCGGCTCCCAGTTTGTTTGCGATCGCATCTCACCAACCGATCAATCCCACTCAAATTGCAACCCATCTACACATGCCTCCGCTGCCAGAGATTCCCGTTGATAAGATTAAACTAAAAGCGAGGCAAGTCCCGACTGAACTCACAACTAATAGAAAATTTTCTATCTCAGTGGAGTTGACAAACAGCAGCGATTTTGTGTTGAACAGCTATTCTCCAAATCCTGTTCATCTCTCTTATCACTGGATGAATGAACAAACCACCCAAAGAATTGTCTATGGCGGAGAACGGACAAAACTGCTGCCTCCACTGACACAAGCATCCGGTATACTCTCATTTAATCGACAGGTAGCAACGACCTATCAAATGCAACTTCAGGCACCTACCCAATCGGGCCGCTATGTGCTCAGATTGACCCTGGTGCAAGAAGCAATTCGCTGGTTTGATGATCCGCCGACCTACTTAGCAGAAGATTTTATCGTGACGATTTATGAGCCTTAAATCTGGCTTTTTGAGCGTCATTCAAGATAGAAAAATTGGATGCGTGGATCGGAAGTACAAGCTCATTGTAATGAACAGTCTAACCTTTAAAAACAAACGTAATCTGAGTAGACCCTTGTTGCAGGCTTAGGAGAAGGCGGATGAGTTTGAGATATGTGCAGGTATTAGATGCGTTAGATTTTGGCGATGCAGTTTCTAATCAAGTTATCCGGCTCCATCAAATGCTTTTAGAGCGGGGAGAAAACGCTCAAATTTTTAGTAAGTATGCAGACCATCGGGTAGAAGCCTATCGCCGCCCTTTCTCTGAGTTTCAGATGGATGAAGATGTGGTTTTGATCCATCACTTTTCGGGCTACTCAGAACTTGCACCCGAAATCGTGGAGTTGAGAGGGTACAAGATTCTTGCTTACCACAACATCACGCCGCATACCTTTTTTGAGCGGGGCGATCGCCTCTACGAATTCTGCAAAAAAGGGAGATCTCAACTTCAAAAAATCATTCATCACTATCATCTCGCGATCGGAGATTCTCCTTATAACTGTCAAGAAATTGCAGCTTTAGGCTTCAACTCAGTTCAAGAATTGCCGATCGCGGTGCCAGTGCCACCCAAGACTTCTCCTGCTGAGCGATTAATCGCTGATTTGAGAGGGGATGCCGATAAAGTTTGGCTATTTGTAAGTAGAATTGCTCCCAACAAACGACAAGATCTCCTGGTTGATATTTTTGCTCATTATGTAACCCAGCATCCTGACCAAACGCCCCATTTGTATCTAGTCGGTCGGTACTCAGAAGAAGATACTTACTACAGTAAAATTGTCTCCAAAATTCAGCAATATGGGTTGAGCGATCGCATTACGCTCTCCGGAAAAGTCGAAGATGAGGCCCTGCCTGCTTATTACAAAGCGGCTGATTTATTTCTGTGCGCGAGTGAGCATGAAGGATTTTGTGTGCCGATCGTCGAGGCGTTTAACTATCAGATTCCTGTGGTTGCTTATGCCTCAACTGCGGTACAAACCACCTTGGGAAGTAGTCCTGGTGCATTAGATAGCCTGGATGTTAAAAAAGCCGTCGATCGCATTCATTCTATCTTTAGCAATGAGCGACTGAGACAAGACACCATTCATCATGGACTGCGGCAGGCCAATCGGTTTAGTCCATCCACGGTCAAACAAAGTTTATATGCAATCTTAGATGAAATAGAACGCTCAAATGCTCAAAAAGAGCCGCTCAAAGTTTCAGTCGTCATTTGTACTTGCAACCGTAGTGATTATCTGTTGAGATGTCTCAATTATCTAAAAGATCAGCACTATCCCCATTTTGAAGTCATCGTGGTCAACGGCCCTTCTAAAGACGACACGATGCAGGTTCTCGCCGATCGCAAAGAAGTCAAAATTGCTCAAAACTCCCTGAGAAACCTGTCGATCTCACGGAATTTAGGCATCGAACAAGCGTCTGGTGACATTGTTGCCTTCATTGATGACGACGCGCTGCCTTACGACAATTGGCTCACAGAAATTGTCAACCGCTATCAAGAGATTCTCCCCGGTGTCGTAGGAATCGGCGGACGCACCTTTTTTGCAAATAACTTTTTCTTTCAGTTTGAGGCAGGCATTACCGATTTGTTTGGAACCGCTGCCCACGTACACCACACCGATCCCCGCGTAACAGATACTAAGTTTTATCGCTATCTGATGGGGACAAATTCAACCTTTTTTAGAGAAGCGCTGGTCGCCGTCAATGGCTTTGATGAACAATATGACTACTACTTAGACGAAACGGATTTAGCCGTAAGATTGCAGCAGGCAGGCGGTCTACTCGCAAACGCCAATCAAGCTTATGTTAGACATGAGTTTGCTCAAAGCCACAACCGTTTAGGAAAATACAACTTTAACTGGAAAGTTATTTCCAAAAACACAGTTTACTTTGGTATGAAGAATGCCAATAAAACCACTTCTATCGTCAAAAGAGTGGCAGTTACCGCAAAAAATATTCTTAAGCAACGATGTCTAGAATTTATTCGAGCCTGGTATGGCGGCGACCTGGGGCTAAAAGAGGCGCTCTATCACTGTAGTTGCGCGATCGCAGGGGCTTTGCGCGGTTATTATGATGCCTGCTTTCCTCGAAAATTTTCTCGATCGCTCACGGCTCCAACCCTGCCGTTTCTGCCTTACTTAGAGGTTGTCGAAACGCATTCCCCCGCTAACCCTTTGCCGCAAAAAATGCACATTCTGATCATCTCTCAAGAATTTCCGCCGCACGCTTTTGGAGGCATTGGCGCATACAATCAAACCCTTGCTAGAGAATTGATTCAGCTAGGGCATGAAGTGACGGTGATCAGTCGTGGCGTTCAAGATGCGACGATTGTCGTCGGCCCGTTTACTCATATTCAAGTGGCCGTGGTGGAGTATGCAGACTGTTTGCCTGAATATCCAATTTTGTCTAAAAATCTGGCCTGGTCTAGAAAGGTCGCCAAACTGACTGAAACGATTCACCACGATCGCCCCATTAGCGTCATTGAATCGGCGGTCTGGGATTTTGAAAGTATTGGCGTTTTGGCGTACCGTTCTCAACTCAAGGTGCCTTTGATGGTTCGATTGGTCACGCCGCTCTTAGTCTCAATGGAGATCAACGGCTGGCAAATGAATCAAGACCTGAAACTCTGTGCAGAAATGGAACAGGCGTTGGTGAGTCATGCAGATGCGGTGGTCGCCATTAGTCAGAGCGTCAAAGACTCTTTTGTGTCGGCTTATCAAGTAGAACCGGACGATCGCTGGTCGGTGCAGCTACTCGGCGTACAGCCCTGGCCTGCCTACAGCAATTTTACAAACTACGGCGAGCTACCCAAAGATCTTCAGCGTGGAGAAATTCAAATTCTCTTTATCGGGCGATTAGAGTCTCGCAAAGGCATTGATATCTTTCTCAAAGCGCTCAAAATCGTCATGCCTCAAGATTCGCGCATTTCAGTCTGGATTGCGGGCAAAGACATCGAAGGTTGGCAAGAAAAGGTCGGCTCGATTCTAAACCGCACCCTGCAAACTCGCGTACAGTTTCTCGGCATGGTCACCGAAGAGCGGCGAGAATTGCTCTATGCCAACTGTGACTTTATGGTGTTTCCTTCGCGCTATGAATCGTTTGGGCTGGTGGCGCTCGAAGCGATGGTTCACCAAAAGCCTGTAATCGGGGCGAGAGCCGGGGCAATTCCTGAAGTCGTGACCGACGGCGAATCGGGGCTTTTGTTTGAGCCTGACAATCCTAAAGACTTGGCACAAAAAATTCTCAAGCTCGTCACGGATGATCACCTCAGACAGCGGCTAGGCGTTGGAGCAAAGCAGAGAGTTGAGGGGCTGTCTGCCAGAAATATGGCTAAGGCCAGCGTCAATGGGTATGCGGCGTTGATTGATTCTGCGATTTCAGTCAAGCCCTTTAGCCACCCCACGATCGAGCAGTTTGAACAAGAAGTCGTCAAGCGAGAAAGAGAGCTTCAAAAGATGGAACATGCCACCGATGCCAACGTGTCTACTCCTTTAGATGGAGCCAATCCTGCTGATCTGCGGGCAGACTGGGAAGTTACCAAACCCAAGATCATCGGCTGGGGCGTATTGAACTCGATCGCCAACCGGGTGATCGTTCCCAAGGCGGCAAAATTCATTCATTCAGTGCTCTACAACTCCATGCAGATGCAGACGCTGATCAACCGCACGCTGGTCGCCGAAAACCATCAACTAAAATCTGAACTAGAACGATCGCGCCAGAGCTTCGAGAATAAGCTAGAACAGGTTGAAAGGCGAATCGAAGATAGGCAAGAAATTATGGACACTGAGTTATTAACTATTAAGACAGAGCTATTCAATTTAATTTCTAGTGTGAAAGTTGACATTAGAGAAAGGGCTGAAGAAACCACGCAAGAGATTAAACAAGAAATTAGTGATCTGAGAGAAGATCTGCGAGATTTAAAGCGACTGCTGGATGAGACCAGAATTCAAGTCATTATTGAAGGGGAAGTGATCAGAAGCGAGCTTTCTTATCAAACAAAAACGCAATCTGCACCCTCGATTCTCAACCCAGCCAAACTTGACCAGTGTTTTGATCTGCGACTCAATCTCGGCTGTGGAACAAAAGTCATGGAGGACTACATCAATGTAGATGAGAGAAGTCTTCCTGGCGTGGATGTGATTGCAGATGTGAGTCAATTACCCTTTGAGAAAGGCAGCGTCTCAGAAATCTATGCGGCTCACCTGGTTGAACATATGCCGGAATATGAGCTTAAGACTCACGTTTTACCCTACTGGTATGATCTGCTCAAAGAAAACGGCAAGCTTGTGATTATTTGCCCTGACGCAGAACATATGCTGATGGAGTATTCAAAAGGGAATTTCTCCTGGGATGCTTTGAGAAAAATTACCTACGGGGCCCAGGATTACGGCGGCAACTTTCACTACAACATGTTTAGCGCTCAGTCGCTATCGGCTATTGTTGCAAGCTGTGGATTTAGAGAGGTCACCTGCACCAACGCCCTGCTTGTCAATGGCTTTTACGAGATGCAAGTTCAAGCGATTAAATAGATTGCTTCTGCCTCCTAACCTTCTATCTTGGGACTTTAAACTAGCGTTGTCTTAAAGTCCCCCACGGGTGATGCGGATTCCGCAGTGATAACGTCTTGCAAATTAACTCGAAGCGACTAGCTTTATCGAATTCACGCCAATCTTTAATACTTAAATCTTTAATACTTAAAAGTGGGACGATCGCTTCCCTGTAAAGCAGCCTTCCATTTTGCATGAGTTTCGCCAGGCTTAATTCCCCAAAACGCCACAGCGCTGGCGATCGGCTTCAAGGACTCGTAGTTAGTTTGTCGATCGACTTTGCGTAAAATTCTCATCAGAAGGTTGCGCTCTAACTTAGACAACTGACCACCCCCACAACAGTCCAAATACCACTGCACACTGCCCGACAATGCACCAAACCATTCAGTCATCTCAGCCGTCAATCCAGCGTCGGTAAATAGCTCCTCAATGCCCCAGGGTGTTGTATTAAAGAAATGATAGGGAACTGCATGGAGCGGCTGCATAAACGCTGATTCGACATAAACCAATCCTCCGGGTTTTAGCACTCGTGCAATTTCGCGGGCTGCTAGATAGGGGTCTCGCATATGTTCCATGACGGCTTGACTAAAGACCACATCAAACACTTCATTGGCAAAGGGTAGCGCATGACCATCGCCAAAGACATCCGGTAGCTCAAACGACATATACTCAAACCCGACAAAGCGCGAATCTTTAAAGCAGCGATCGCCCGATCCACAGTCTAAAACAAATGCGTCTTCTGCCAGCTTTGGCAACACCCACTCATACATTGGTGGAAAGCTGTTACCTCGATTAACCTCCGATCGAGTAAGTGAATCTGCACCTTGTTTTTGGTTAAAGCAGGCATCATACCCTGAGAAGAAAACTTGATTACCGTGGGGAGATTTGTGAGTATCCGCAGGGCGAATTTTTACAGTTTTAGATCCACTCAGGTCTTGAAAAATTGGGTAGCGTTTAATATCGCCCTTATGTTCGTCATAGAGATCGATGTATTTTTCATCTTGTCCATTAACGGTGACATAAATCGCGCCACTCCAGCTATGAGACAGACAACGAATGCCTAAATCTGTCGCATTGGTTTCAATGATAATTTCCCAATCTGTTTTATCATCTGCAAATAAAACGCCTGCAAATCCTTCGGGAGTCCAGCCCAAATCATATCTAGACATGCCTGACGATCGAATGCTTGCATCGTGCCAGGGAACCCGCTTGTAAGTAAAATCTTCGCAGATGTGAGGCACTGATTCTGACTGAGACACGATCGCATCCGACACCCGCAGAAAATCTAGTTTGCCAAAGCTGACCTGACCCACGGGTCGATCGCAGGACTCGCAAACCAGTGCGCCAAACTTCATCCGACCCTGAGTTGTCTCTGAAGCATTAACTTTTTTGAGCGGTGACTTACAGGTTGGACAATTAAAATGTTGAGGAACTTTTAACATGGCTGGATCAATGACTAGATGAGGACTGTCGTAAAAGGCTTATTATGCAATATCTTGCTGGGCAAATGACTCAGAAACTGTTTGTCACTATAATCTGTAAATGAATGTTAGTGACTTAAAAGCAGCGTCTACTCCACGAGTTTTCAAAAGAAATGGCTTTCATTAGAATCAACTTGACTAAACAGTGACTTGAGAGAGTCTTTCAGCCACGATCGCTCAATTTTGTGAGTCTAATTTTGACAGAATCGGACTGTAGTATAATCTCCCCACAGCAACGCTCAAAAATAGGTTAGGAGGCTGCAAAAGCAATGATCAAGAATAAAGCATTGAGCAAACTGTCTAACCTGTTCACGCCCAAAAGCTCTAATCGAGACTTTTTAGAAAACCTCTATCAAATTATCTTAGAAAGGAAAATCGATCCCGTGGGTCTGGTGAATTGGTCAAAACTGCTAGAGCAAGGGGTCTCTCGGCACAATTTGGTGAGAGCTATTTTAGAGTCAAATGAGTTTTCTCAAAAGGTGATGACCAGCTATCCACCAGAGTTTTGGGGTGCCGTCCACAAAGCGAGATGTGAAATGGTGCAAACCTTGCTGCCACCTGCTAAAACGATTCTAGACCTCGGTGGTGCAAACCCAGGTGACCCGATCGGGGCGCTGCTCAGTTTTGGGTATCCCTACTCGCCCGAAAAGCTCACGATCATTGATTTGCCGCCCGATCAGCGCATCATTCCTTCGGTGGAGACGGAGACTAAATTCAATCACAACGGCTGTGAGATTGAATATATTTACACGCAGATGTCTGATTTAGGATCGTTTGCAGAAGGTTCGTTTGATCTGGTGTGGTCAGGAGAATCGATCGAGCATGTCAGCCGAGAAGATGCTCACTTGATCTTTTCGCAAGTTTACAAGCTGTTAAAGCCGGATGGAGTCTTTGCGCTAGACACCCCCAATCGCAGAATCACTCAACTTCAAAATCCCTACGGATTTATTCATCCTGAGCATAAATTGGAATATTACTATGATGATTTGATCGAAATGCTAGAACAGCATCACTTCAAGATTATTCAAACCAAAGGCATTGCTGAATTTTCTAAATCTGCTCAAGCCGAACGGTTTATTTCGGAAGAAATCTTTGCCGAATCGGGTCTTAACGATAATCCACGCAATTCTTATCTGTACTACGTCGCCTGTACGCGCCAAGAAAATGAGCGAATTGAGGACTAAGGAACGTTTGGATTTTGATTACACGATCTTCAAAAACAACCAGAGTTGGCGAAACCTTCTTTCTCAACTGTCAATTTGGCGACTCATGGCTGCATCTGAATCTAAGATTGAACAAATTCACTCTACTGTAAGAATGGCAGTCTTGATACATGCATAAAAGAGCACTCGTTACAGGATTGACAGGGCAGGACGGTTCTTATCTTGCCGAACTTCTGCTTTCTAAGGGTTACGAAGTTTTTGGTCTGGTGCGTCGATCGAGTTCTGGCAATGTCGATCGCATCAGTCATCTTTCGGGCGAGGTGAAGATTCTCTCTGGCGATCTGCTCGACCAGTGTTCACTCATGGACGCGATCATGCAGGCCCAACCAAACGAAATCTATAACTTAGCCTCTCAAAGCTACGTGCCTCTATCGTGGACTCAACCCGCACTCACGGCTGAATACACTGCTTTGGGCGTGTCTCGACTCTTAGAATCGATTCGCCGCTGTTATCCAAACGCTCGGTTTTATCAAGCGTCGAGCAGTGAGGTGTTTGGGCAACCCGATGAGTCGCCTCAGACCGAGCGCACGGCCTTTCGACCACGAAATCCCTATGGGGTTGCTAAAGCTTACGCGCACTGGATGACGATCAACTATCGCCAACAATACGGGCTGTATACCTGCTGCGGTATTACGTACACCCATGAGTCGCCTCGACGCGGTACGGAGTTTGTGTTTCGCAAGATCACCCGTGGAGCTGCTCTGATTAAGTTGGGGTTGGCCAATGAGTTAAAGTTAGGCAATCTCGATGCCCAGCGCGATTGGTGCTATGCCAAAGATGCCGTCAGCGCCATGTGGCTGATGCTGCAACAAGACCAACCGGACGACTACATCATCGCCAGTGGGGAAACGCATTCGGTGCGCGAGTTGGTTGAGTGTGCGTTCAAATCGGTGGGGCTGACGTGGCAAGATTATGTGTCGGTTGACCCGTCGTTTTATCGCCCGGATGAATCGGTGCAGCTTGTTGGCTCGATCGACAAGATTCGCAAGCAGCTAGACTGGCAACCTGAATATTCGTTTGAACAATTAGTCGAACTGTTGGTTGACCACGATCTGAAAGAACTGAGCGATCGCAAGCCCTAAATTGAGACGTTGGAATGTTGAAAATTGCGATCGATGCGACTCCCATTTTGCCCAAACCCAGCGGCATTGGCTTGTATGTGGCTAACTTGGTTGAGGCATTGGGTGAGCTACGATCGCAAGACTCTTTTGAGTTAACTCTTATCCATCAACCAGGGTTAAAGAATTGGCTACGAGGAAATTTGTCGTTTCCGGAGTATTTGCAGCAGTATTCAAATCTGCGATCGTTTCCAATTCCGGTTCGGTTGTCTAATCTATTGATTCAGTTTCCTGGGTTGTTTTTGCCTCAAGTTGAACGATCTTTTGGCGCTTTAGATATTGTGCATGGTACGAACTATACGGTGTTTCCATTTCGGTATTCTCGAAAAGTAATGACGATCTATGATCTGACATTTGTTCGGTATCCGGAGTATGCAAATTCAACCGTTAAAGCGTATGCAAATCGGGTGCAGCGCTGTCTACAGTGGACTGATTTAGTTTTAACGATTTCTGAAAGTTCTAAACAAGATATTGTTCGATTTTTGGGTGTCAAGCCTGAGAAAGTTGTCGTGACTCCTTTAGCCAGCCGATACCGTTCAGACACAGTTGTTGAATCTGAGAAGTTTGTTGAATACGACTTTTCAAAACCCTATATTTTGTTCGTCAGTACGATCGAGCCGCGCAAAAATATTATTAATCTGATTGCAGCGTTTGATCAGTTAAAGAAAAAACATCGACTTGATCATCAGCTTGTCTTGATTGGTCAAAAAGGCTGGCTATATGAAGAAATCTTTGAGCGAATTGCTCGATCGCCCTACCAAAACTCGATTCATCATCTCAGCTATTTGTCCGATCGCTCAGTGGCTTTGTTTTATTCTAGGGCAGATGTTTTTGTGTATCCCTCTCACTATGAAGGGTTTGGGTTACCTGTGTTAGAAGCGATGACGTTGGGTGCGCCTGTGGTTGCGGCGAATGCGTCCTCGTTGCCAGAAGTTGCGGGGGATGCGGCGATTTTGATCAATCCTGAAGATGTAAGTGAGCTTGCCGAAGCGATTTTGCAAGTCGTTAGTAATCCTCAACTGCGCGATCGCTTGATTCAAAAAGGTAAGGTGCAATCGCAGCAATACTCCTGGGAAAATACTGCAAAAGCGACTCTGAATGCTTATAAACTTCTAATGTCGTGATGGTTTACAAGAATTTTGTCTAGTCAGTTACTCATCAACTTATCTTTTTTGGCGACCAAGCCCACAGGTCACACAATCTATGCAAAAAATTTGGTTTCTCAGCTTCAATCTTTAGAGCCGACGTTGTTAAGTCCGCAGCAGTTTTCTGGATTTAAGCATTACTCAATTCCGGGGAATATGACTCCTGATCAAGGCAGCAAAGGTCACTTTTCTCGATTGGTTTGGACTCAATTTCAACTCCCCAAACTTTATCAAAAACTTCAGGGAAATCTATTATTTTCTCCGATTCCTGAAGCGCCTTTGTTTTCAAACTGTCGATCGATTGTTACGCTTCACGATTTAATTCCTCTAAAGTTTCCTCGGTGGTCTTCTCCGCTAACCCCTTATTTCAAATACTATATTCCTCAAGTTTTGGGTCAGGCAAAACAGATTATCTGTGACTCAGAAGCGACGGCAAATGATGCTGCACATTATTATAAAATTCCGGTTCAAAAAATGACGATCGTGCCTTTAGCGTACGATTCCAGTCACTTTCAATGTCTCAATTTGCCGATTCAAAATTACTTCTTATATATCGGTCGTCACGACGCTTATAAAAATTTGCAGCGAGTCATTCAAGCCTTTTCAACGCTGCAAACAGACGCTCAGATGTGGATTGCTGGGCCCAGCGATCGCCGCCATACACCCGTTCTCACGGCTCAAATTGAAGCATTGGGTTTGACCGATCGCGTTAAATTCTTGAGTTATGTTCCTTATGCTGAGTTGCCGACGGTGATCAATCAGGCGATCGCGCTCGTGTTTCCCAGTTTGTGTGAAGGGTTTGGCTTGCCAATTCTCGAAGCGATGGCTTGCGGAACTCCGGTGATTACGTCTAATTTGTCCTCAATGCCAGAAGTGGCGGGGGATGCAGCTTTGCTAGTTAATCCTTATGACGTGGGCGCAATTGGGGAAGCAATGGAGGCGATCGCTTCGGACTCCTCTTTGAGAAGCTGTTTGCGTCAACTGAGTCTTACCAGAGCCAGTGAGTTTAGTTGGACAAAAACAGCAGAATCTACAGCGAATGTTCTGAAACAATATCTGTAACAACATCTGTAACAATCGTCAGAAAATTTAGCTTCAATATGACTTTTGGCACAGCATGAATCTGTATTAAAAAGTTAGCCTGAGAGTATGTAGCAATCCGATTTGAGTTGCGAGATCTCGGAAAGCCCACTAAATTTCCCATTCTGGAGGACTTTAAGATGGAAAAATTCCCCAATTTTAACGTGGATTCGATGAAGTTTTTTTGCTTCGTTCTTCAGCGCTTCTGCCCCCCAACCCCCCAAAATTGGGGGACTTTAAGACAAGATTTTGGGTTCAAAGTCCCCCAATTTTGGGGGATTTAGGGGGCTGCCTGGATTAACAACCGCAGCGAAAGATTTCATCGAATTCACGTAATTTTAAGAATGATTTACGGTTCAAAGTCACCCAAACTAAAGTCCCCCAAATTTAGGGGATCTAGAGGGCGCAATCAACGTTGCATTTCACGACTAATTTAGGACTGCTATATAAAAAGCTTTGAGGTAAACTGAAATGCAATTATCCATTCAGAACGATCGCTTACACATTGATCTCAGTCTGTGGGAGCGGATTTGCGCTTTTTTCTTCAATCAAACGCTCGAGATTCCACTCGATCATATTCGACAAGTGACGATCGCAAAGCCTGACAGCAATTGGCTCGATTTGCGGATGCCAGGCACATTTTTGCCAGGTGTAATCAGAGCGGGAACTTATTACAGCGATCGCGGGCGAGAATTTTGGTATGTGCAGGAGAGCGATCACTTTCTAACCCTCGAACTTGAGGACGAATTCTACAAAAAAATTGTCTTAACGGTACGAGATAATCAGGTTTGGGCTGAGAGAATTCAACATCACTTGACTCCGGTCTAACCCCCGTTTGCCTGCTTGATTAAATACATCCGGTCGTTGCTCCACTCAGACAAGGCTTGTTTCATCAGCGCTTGATGAGCTGACACCGCATCAATGCCTCGATTGGACAGCCAGCGTCGAAACCGTCTTGGGTGGGACTGGGCAATCTTTGCTCGGCTCTTGACAGACACCCCAAACCCATTGAGATGCCCGCTCTGGCTTTGCACGATGCTAATCATCATCCAACACAAAGTCGGCAGGTGACGCGCATCTTTCCACTCATTCTCGCCTTGACTCAGAAATTGCGACAGCGCATCATAGAGGCGGAAAGTCAGTGACATTGTTTTGACTGATTTGTTTTGACTGATTTGTGTGGTTACTTCTCAGCTTAAATCATGCACTACTTCCCTCCTAGCTTCCTTTCTCGCTTTCCTGAGTTTTGTCGGTCAAGCAGGGGATGAGGGAGAACTTTGATGATCTGTTCCCCCTTTTGGGTAATCCGCTGCGCGAGGAGGGATGAAAGGATGAATTCAAATTGTTCGCTTTGCAAGTTTTACGCCTCACTCCTCACCCTCTACTTCTCTACCTTTACCCCCTTCCAAAATGCAATGTATCCGGTGATGTTTTTGGCAGCATCTTTGGGCGTGGGGTAATACCAGGCAGCATCTTTGTTTTCTTGTCCATCGACTTCTACGGTGTAGTAGCTGGCGACTCCTTTCCAGGGACAGGTGGTATGAGTGCTGCTGTCTTTGAAGTATTCACGCTTGATCGAGTCAGCCGGAAAATATTGATTGCCTTCCACGACTTCACAACGATCGCTTTCAGCAATGACGGTTCCGTTCCAAATAGCTTTTGGCATGTTGATGTGCTGTTTTCTAAAGTGATTCACTCAAAGCCTAGCGAAGAATCGCGACTCTCAGCAAGTTCGTGAGTGGGATCGACTGTTCTCATGCTTAGTTTTCAGGGGCGATCAATTCAAGTCCTCAACTCGTTTTTGAACAGAACCCCGCTCAACTATCAAGCTCAACCGATGCGTCAAATCGTTAAGAGACGATCGCTCAAATAGCCTGACTGAGACACAATGGATTCTGTCCTCAAAAGTCTCGCAACAAAAAATCTCAACGATACTGTTAAGCAAAGCGCATCGTTTACGCGATTTTACGGTCAGCTTCAAACGTTCTTTTAGGAGTTAACGCGATGAGTGCTCATTCTAGTCAGCCAGCCGTCGATTATCATGCAGTGCAATCTCTGCCAGAAGTTTGGACGATCGCCGCTCGCAACTTTGCCCAGATTCCTGCTGTCCACAACCCCCACAGCAAGCCCGCCGTCACGCTCACCTATGCCGAGCTATATCAACGGATGCAGCAGTTTGCGGCTGGGTTACAGTCATTGGGCATTTCAGCCGTCTCTTCAGAATCGATTCCGCCTCGCATTGCGCTGTTTGCGGATAACAGCCCTAACTGGCTAGTGGCTGACCAGGGAATCATGCGATCGGGCGCGGCCAATGTGGTGCGAGGCGCTCAGGCTGACCCCGATGAATTGCTATTTATTTTGAGAGATAGCGGCGCGATCGGGCTAGTGGTCGAAAATCAAGACTTGCTCAAGAAACTGCAACATGGCCTAAATGATCTGCCGATTCAGTTTGTGATTTTGCTGTCTGATGAATCCGTCGTCACCGAAGACTCGCTCAAGATGCTCACGTTTTCTCAGGTGATGGCGCTGGGCAAAACGTTTGAACTGCAACCCGTCCACCAAACTCGTCAAACCTTAGCGACCTTGATGTACACCTCTGGCACGTCAGGAATGCCCAAAGGGGTGATGCTCAGTCACGGAAATTTGCTCCATCAGATCACAGGCGCCTATGCGGTCGCCCAGCCTCAACCTGGAGAGCGCGTTCTTAGCATCCTTCCGATCTGGCACGCTTATGAGCGATCGTTTGAATATTTCGTTCTCGCCTACGGAGTCACCCAAACCTACACCAACATTCGCAGCGTCAAAAAAGATATCAAAGACTGTAGACCTCACTATATGGTCGGTGTGCCGCGCTTGTGGGAGTCGATTTACGAAGGCATTCAAAAACAGTTTCGCGACCAGCCTGCCAGCAAACAAAAGCTAGTTAAGTTCTTTCTCGACATCAGTCATCAGTATGTTGAAGCCAACCGAGTCGCCCAAAATCTGTCGCTCAAAAACCTGAATCCGTCTGCGCTTGATCGCCTGATTGCTCGGATCAAAGCGGCATCACTGTGGGTCTTTCACAAGCTGGGAGACAAACTGGTTTATCAAAAAGTGAGAGCCGGAACGGGCGGACAGATCAAGTTTTGGGTGAGTGGGGGCGGCTCGATCGCCGATCACTTAGAAGACTTTTTTGAAATCGTGGGCATTCCTCTCATCGGTGGCTATGGCTTGACCGAAACTTCCCCGATTACTCACGCCCGTCGTCCGTGGCGAAATGTCAGAGGAGCCGATGGCGAGCCGCTTCCCGATACAGAAACCCGCATCGTCGATCCCGAAACCTTCAAACCCTTGCCGACAGGAAAACGGGGGCTAGTATTACTGCGCGGGCCACAAATCATGCAGGGCTACTACAACAATCCCGAAGCGACGGCAAAAGCGATCGACCCTCAAGGCTGGTTCAACTCCGGCGATTTGGGCATGGTGACCGCTGCCAACGATCTGATCATTACGGGACGCGCCAAAGATACGATCGTCCTCACCAACGGCGAAAACATTGAACCGCAACCGATCGAGAATGCTTGTCTGCGAAGTCCCTATATTGATCAAGTGATGCTTGTCGGTCAAGACCAAAAAGTTCTGGGAGCGCTGATTGTTCCCAATGCAGAAGCCCTTGAAAAATGGGCGATCGAGCAAGGCCTCACCGACACTCATCTTTCTTCTCTAATCGCTCAGTCATCCGTCCAGGAACTCTTTCGTCTAGAAGTGAATCGATTGGTCAAAGAGCGTCCAGGCTACCGACCCGACGATCGCATCGGGCCCATGCGCTTAATTGCTGAACCGTTTACGATCGAAAATGGTCTACTCACCCAAACCTTGAAAATTCGTCGAAATGTTGTGATGGATCGCTACCAAGGTATCATTGACGAGATGTTTGTTTGACAGACGGGATCGTTCTTCGACAGCAAGATTTCTTTACTCACGCTTAACTTACAGTATCTATGGATGTCTCAAAGTCTCATCTGCTCTTGCAGCGAAACGTCAACGTCAAGGCGATCGTCACGCCCCGTTGGAAGGATGAAGCCCAACAACAACTCCAGACACAACTCAATCAAATTGATACTCAGTTGCAGCAGTTAGAGATGCAGTTGCAGCAGGTTGTCTCTGAGATTCAACGGCAAACCATTCAACCGCCTGGCCCCGAAACGATTCAGCAGATCGAAAATATTAAGGTGCAGTTTAATCAAAGAAAAAGTGAGCTTTTGGAGCAAAAGAATCAGATTCTTCAGCAGCTTCAGCAAGTTCAAATGCTCGACTTAGATCAAGAAGTTAGCCAGGGACAGGTCAACAGCATTTTTCGCATCGAAGCAGGCGACAATTTGATCGAAAAAATGAACGTTGAAATTTTGCTGCGCGATGGCATCGTCGAAGAAATTCGCGGCGACGTTTAGAATCATAAATTAAATAAATCGTGATCTGTAGGGTGTGTTGAGCCTTGAAACGCACTGCCACCGATCGAGTTTGGTGCGTCTCGCGATCGCCCGATATACCCCACAGATCTTTGGTTTTGTTCAATCCACAGCCCCTAGCGTTTCAATAGAGTGCTGTGAAGGGCGTAAAATTCGTTGAGCCAGGGTGTGTTACAACGCACGGTTTTTGAGGGGCAAAATGCTTTACGCTGGCACGCAACCCTGGCCAGTCAATGCGCCCCCTTGCAGATATCTCGAAGAGGTCGTGGTTTCTAGTTTCAAGAACGGTTCAAAACCCACAAGCCTCAAAAATACCCAAGGTGTCCCCAATCCGATAAAATTTAATCTGCAAGTTTGTGTGTAAGCCCCCACTCCCCCCAGCGAGTCGCTAACCCCTCTGACCCGGACACCCCGCAATGATTAACGAAATCTTCATGCCTGCGCTCAGTTCTACGATGACCGAAGGAAAAATTGTTTCCTGGGTCAAATCTCCCGGCGACAAAATCGAGAAAGGCGAAACGGTCGTCGTGGTCGAGTCTGACAAAGCAGATATGGATGTGGAGTCTTTTTATGAAGGCTACCTGGCTGTCATCGTCACACCTGCGGGTGAATCAGCCCCGGTGGGAATGGCGATCGCGCTGATTGCAGAAACCGAAGCCGAAATCGAAACCGCCCAACAGCAAGCCGAAAGCCCCGCCGCTGTCTCTGCCCCTGCGGCCGCCACGACTCAAGCGAGACAAGAAGCCGTCGCTGTCTCATCCGCCCCCACTGCCACAAATGGCAACAGCCCGATTCGCGAAAACGGTCGGATCGTCGCGTCGCCTCGCGCCAAGAAGTTAGCTAAGGATTTGAAGGTAGACTTGACGACGCTGAGAGGCAGCGGCCCCCACGGTCGGATCGTCGCCGAAGATGTCGAAGCGGCCGTTGGCAAGGTTGCGCCTGCTCCGACGGTTGTCCCGACTGCTGCACCCGTCGCACCTGCGGTCAAAAAAGCGCCTGTTGCGCCTGCTCCAATTCCCCTCCAGCCCGGACAAACCACACCGATGACCACGCTGCAAAATGCGGTTGTGCGATCGATGTTGAGCAGTCTGGAGGTGCCGACTTTTCATGTGGGATACACGATCACGACGGATGGACTGGACAAACTCTACAAACAACTTAAGTCAAAGGGCGTGACGATGACGGCCCTGTTGGCGAAAGCAGTCGCGGTCACGTTGCAAAAGCATCCGTTGCTCTATGCGAGTTACGTTGATCAGGGCATTCGTCAAAATGGTGCAATTAACGTTGCGGTTGCCGTTTCAATGGATGATGGCGGACTGATCACGCCCGTGTTGCAAAACGCCGACCAGATGGATATTTATTCGCTGTCTCGCACCTGGAAAGATCTGGTCGATCGCGCCCGTTCTAAGCAGCTACAGCCTGATGAATACAGTTCTGGAACCTTTACGCTGTCTAATTTAGGGATGTTTGGCGTGAGTTCTTTTGATGCAATCTTGCCACCGGGACAGGGGTCGATTTTGGCGATCGGGGCTTCTCGTCCTCAAGTCGTCGCTACCGAAGATGGGCTATTAGGAGTTAAGCGCCAAATGCAGGTGAATATTACCTGCGATCATCGAATTATCTATGGAGCCAATGCGGCCGCCTTTCTCCAGGATTTGTCAAAGCTGATTGAATCAAATTCGCAGTCTTTGACGATGTAGCTTGATTAAATGTAGTCTTGACTAAATGTAGTTTGATCAGGGAACCGATCGCTTGATTCAATCGATTCCCCATTTTGCCTAACTTTTAGCGAATCGTTGAGCCAGAGATGGGTTGAGGAACTAGACCCACCAGACGCGACTGCACATCAGCGGGAAGAATCACGCCGTTGATCGCATGAATCACACCATTGCTGGTTTGAATGTCGGCACCCACAACAGGAGCACTTGTGAGGGCGATCG
Organism: Phormidesmis sp. 146-33; assembly: GCF_052939515.1. Lineage (NCBI taxonomy): Bacteria > Bacillati > Cyanobacteriota > Cyanophyceae > Leptolyngbyales > Leptolyngbyaceae > Phormidesmis > Phormidesmis sp. 146-33. Next base: position 1,699 of record NZ_JBJPHU010000020.1, on the reverse strand, counting down.
GTTCACCGATGAGCGATCGTAGTTCTCGTGACCCGACTTCATTAGACAGCACTTTGCCGCGCACGATGTGGTTTTCGAGAATTCTCACCAAGAGATCGCGGTTTTCGGGCTGCACGAGTGCCTTAAAAGTGCCTTGAGGTAAGGCCGCCAACGCTTCATCAGTTGGGGCAAAGACAGTGTAGCTACTGCTGCCATTCAATACAGTACTCAAAGCACCATTCTGATCAGCCACTCTCAACAGGGCGTTAAATAGCTCAAAAGAAGGGCTTTGACGAACGATCGCATCCAACGTCTGAGACGAAGACGACGAGGGAACTACTATGCCCTGAGATGAGCCTCGTGAAGGTACAGGTCTTTGGACAGGGCTTTCAGGAGTCGTGTTATTGGGAGTCGTGTTGGTAGGAGCATCCAGTCCGCCGGGAGCCTGGGGACGGTTTGCAGGTGTGTTGATGCCACCCGGATTGGTTTGGTCGCTGGAGCTACCAGGCGTTGTGTTGTTGGGAGTCGTGTTGGTAGGAGCATCTAGCCCACCGGGAGCTTGGGGACGATTTGCAGGCGTGTTGATGCCACCCGGATTGGTTTGGTCGTTAGGAACGTTGGGTTGAGGACGCGCTGCTGGGGCTTCGCTGCCGCTGGATGGGTTGAGTTGGGAGGGTTCGTCAGGTGTTGAGTTGACGTTAGAATCTCTTCCAGTCGAGCCGCTTGACGGAGAAGCAGATTGTGCAAACGTGGGTAGGGCAACCGCAAGGCTAAATCCCAATACCCCGATCGTGCTTGCTAGCTTTTTGAATGAGTTCTTCATCACAACTAATTATTATTCAGAACTCCTAAGACTATGACAGGGACGATCGCTCTACCTCCCTCAGCCGAGATAGTCCTAAAGTAAGGCTTTGGGACGGGACGATCGAGTCACTTGAGAAAGGCTAGAATTGACTGTTTGCTAGATCAAACCTCCAATCAAGCTGGGTTGGGTTCCTGAAAAGAGATTCCTTCGTAGATTTCGGCGACGGTCATCGCGATCTCAACTGAGGCAAATTTCACAACTTCTTCAGGTGATTCATACACGCGATAGATCCATGAATTGTGATCTGATTTGGTATATTGCTGAACCTCTAATTCATATTGATTGATCAATACATATTCTTGAAGTTGGGGAAGCGATCGAGAGTATCTAAACTTATCGCCTTTATCATAATCTTCCGTTGACTTGGATAACACTTCGATGATTAAGCAAGGATTCTCAACGGTATCGGTACGGTTTTGATAAAGGACAGGCTCACCTTGAATCACCATCACATCGGGATACGTGAACTTGCGATGCTTGGGAATCCACAACCGGACATCGCTAGAGAAGAATCGATAGCCCTTGCCCCGTAGCTTAGACTTCAAGATCCATAAATTGGTGATAATCTCATTGTGATTGAGTGAGCCGCCTGTCATGGGAATGATTTCTCCGTCTTGATACTCACTTTTGTATTCAGCCTGTTCTTCACGAGAGAGATACTCTTCTGGGCTGTAGCGTTTTTCGACTTCTGTGGCTTGCATAAGATCTACCAACGATCGATTTCCTAAATAATAAGCGAGATGCAATTGCTCACACCTCGCTGAATTGGTAATGGGTTAATTAGACCTCCTACGCGAATCTGGAAACGCCCCCTAAATCCCCCACAAGTGAGGGACTTTGAGCCAAGACTTGCGG
>NZ_JBJPHU010000158.1:0-13160 GCF_052939515.1 Phormidesmis sp. 146-33 | reverse complement strand
AAGCCTATCCGCTGGGACTATTGAGAATGGTGCAAGATCTGAGCTAACCGAATTTGCCGTGACTATTGGGGGCAGGGATATGCAACAGAAAGTGCTCAGTCAGACACCCCCAGCAAAGCTGGTGGCTTGATGAATGTGACCGCCCCAAGGGCGGGTGTCCTTGCTGAAGGTGTCTGTGAGTCAATTAGAATCGTCCACTTTGCTCAAACACTTCTTGCTCTCGGATATACCGACGCACCACCTCCTCTTCAAATCCAACGGTTGAGACGGCGTAGCCCCGTGCCCAGAAATTCTCTCCCTCAAAATTGCGCTGCTTGCCTTTGAATCGACGGGCAATTGCAATGGCACTTTTGCCCTTGAGAAAGCCGATCACGGACGACACGGCATGTTTCGGCAGAATCGCAATGCACAGATGCACATGATCCACCAGCAAATGTCCTTCGATGATCTGGCATTCTTTTTGACGCGCCAACTCATGAAACACCGGCCCCAAATATTGCCGCAACTCCAAAAACATGGTCTTTCGACGATACTTGGGCACGAAAATCACGTGATACTTGCAATCCCACTTGCTGTGAGAAAGGCTTTGATACAATTCCGACATGTGTTTATCCTCCTACGGTTCGGTTCAAGCCACCGTGGGAGTTACTTTACACGCGCTCAGGAACGCCGGAAACGCTAAAAGCTGTTCAAGTCGCACTGGTAAAACCAGTGGCTTACCTTCTGAGCTACTGACAAGTTATTACTATCACATGGGCTGAAGAATCTTCATTTCAATCCAATTGTTGCTGCGGTTGATCCATTAAATATTGCATCTGAGCGAGTTCTCCAGAGAATCGGAATGCAATACTGGAAAGATATTAATTGGGAAACAACGCCAAGCGGTTTTGCACGTTATTATAGAGCTTCATAGAATATGTATGACAATATGAGCCAACAGTGCAGCAGAACGCTCCAGTTGCAGCAAACGCGCGAGGTGTTCTGTCAGGCGTGTGAATTTTTTGCTGCTGAATTAAGCTGTTGTGCAGCTTTGATTTTGAATTGTGACAGGGATTTTGTTCAAGATTCAGCGATCGTTGGAGATGTAGCCAGTAGAGTTTTGATGTATCGCTGCACGAGGTAGCGTTGTTGGTCTCGATGAAAAGATTCGGAGTTAATAACTAATCCGGTTCCAATCCCATCTACTAGCGCGATGAGTGCGTTTGCTTCAAGCAAGGGGTCAATCTCTCCCCGAATCAGCTTCGTTGTTTGTAAATCGGTCAGTTCTTGGCAAATGAGTTGCCGGAGTGAGTCGTAACGTTTTCGATGTTCCCCAATCAAGGTTTCGCGCCCGATCGCGTATCCCAGAAATGCAATCCAAACTTGCCACCCTCGAATGCCACTCGGTTCAAGCGGCAGCGCGGCAAGAATCATCTGCTCAAGTCTCTCCAGCCCATGCTTGCCTTTGACACCTGCCTCTATATCGCTAAACAGGGTCTCAAAGACCCGCTCCAGGGCAAATAGCGTGAGTTCATCCTTGTCCCGAAAATAATGGGTGACAACCCCAGTCGTCGAGCCAAGTTCCTGCGCGATCGCTCTCATACTCGTGCGGTCAAGCCCTTCGCGGATAATTACGCGCCATGCCGCTTCAGTTACTTCGAGACGGCGATCGCTATAGTTTGTTGTTTTCATAGGAGTTTAAAGGCGGTTCGCTATTGACAGCTTATCACAACAGTTGTTATCTTCTATTACATAACAACTGTTGTAATTTAACTCTGGGGTGAAGAACCGATATGGCTCAACCGATTTGGTCTGCCTGGGCACTTCTGGGGCTATCTGCGATCGGAAGTTGCGCGGGCAATTTGCTGCTCAAGCAAGCGAATTTGGTACTTCCTAATGCTGGCTTTCTGCTGCTGCTCACGTCGCCTTGGTTCATGGGCGCGATCGCTTGCTATCTCTTTGACCTACTTCTGTTCACCCAAGCCTTGCAGCAACTACCTGTATCCGCAGCAGTGCCCGTAGTTTCAGGGATGCGGATTGCTGTGACCGCAATTTTAGCGATGGTGCTTTTTCGTGAGCATCTCACCTTCAACCAGTTGTTTGCATCAAGTCTAATCACCGCAGGAATCGTGATGATGTCCCGTGCTTGAAAGGAGAATGAATAATGACGCTCGAACTGTATCATGCTTCAGAATCACTCTGTTCCCAAAAAGTGAAGCTGGTTCTCGCGGAGAAGGAACTGGAATGGAACAGCCATTTAATCAACCTTCTGACATTTGAGAACTTACAGCCAAGCTATATACGACTCAATCCTAAAGGTGTCGTGCCAACGTTACTTCATCAAGGTCGAGTGATTACTGATTCAGCCACGATCGTTCGATATCTAGATGAGCAATTTCCTCATCCTACGCTCACTCCGGCTGATTCGATGTTGCAAGAGAAGATGGATCGATGGATTGATCTGCAAAATCGGTTTCCAATGCGGGAAGTAATCTATGGGAACTACCAAAGTATTGAAGGGGCTATTTTGCGACGTTCTATTCAAATGAAAGAAAGATTGCTCCTTAGACTGGTACAAGCAAATCCAGAACTGCAAGAGCAGTATGCTATTAAGCTGAAGGATGTGCAGCAATGGAATTGCACAGTTCACAATGCAGCCGAAATTGTGAATTTGAATGCAACGATCGCACCCATGCTGGATCAACTTGAAGCGCAATTAAGTCAGACTACATGGCTCTGTGGGAATAGCTATTCCTTGGCTGACACAGTATGGACAGCCGTATTGCATCGGTTAGACAAGCTGAAATTTAGCTATCTGTGGGCTGATCATACCCGTCCTGCGCTCGATTCCTATCTGAATCGACTCAAATCTCGCCCTAGTTTTAACACGGCAATTCAGAGTGATAAGATGCCTCTGCCAATGCTTGTAGCAGGATTACGAAGAGTCTTTCTAGGTGTCTGAATCATTACCGTCGTGTCGCCGCATCATTCCAATCACTTCGCAGTATCGCCCATAACGCCACGTCCTCGAATTTTCCCCACTTCCGCACTCGTTGGCGCAGCCCTCCTTCTTGCACAAACCCATTTCTTTGCAACACCTTTCCTGAGCCTGGGTTTCTCATCATATGGTAAGCGTACAGTCGATTCAGTTCTAACGTTTCAAACCCAAACTGAAGGATCGGTTTCAAGGCTTCGCTCATGTATCCCTGACCCCACGCTTCCACTGCCAGCCAAAAGCTCAGTTCTGCTTGAGAATGTTCACGCTCAATGTCTCGAACTTCAACAATCCCGCTCAATGTCGGATCACCTTTTCGCTCGATCACAAACGTCACAGATCGCCCCGCTGCAAGTTCAGCCATTTGTCGATCGACATATTGCCGAGCTTCACCATCTGGGTAAGGATGCGGAATTGAAATCATCGTGTCAGCAATCTCACGAACACTCGCAACCGTTTGAATCGAGGAAGCATCTCCAGACGCAAGCAAGCGTAAAGTCAAGCGCTCAGTTTGTAACGTGGATTGGGCAAGCATGGAATGGTTTGGTCAAAACTGACTGCTGCATTCTAGCTCAATGTTGAATATCAAACAGTCACTCTCAAGAAACTCTGGCAAATGATCTTAAAACTCACTTAATTGGAAAGTCTGCTTCTGCTCCTAAGGCCTTCTTGCCACAAATCAAGGTGAAGAATTTGCACTGGGAGCTTGGGGAGTCCACTGATCGGTTTTAATTTCGCGCACTGGCGCGATCGCGGTTTTTTCGCTGGGAGTAGAGATATCGACTTCAATCCTACACTGTGCATTCGGTTCTGCAAAGCATCCTTCAACCGCTGATTCAAATCCTCAGAAAGATATATTGACTAGGCATTGTGCAAACTGTGCCAATGCCGCTTGGTGCTAAGAGAAGGGCGAAAGTTGTCAAGCAACACCATAAGTTGGGGTAGCGACTCGTTATGCGGTTTTCGATTACTGGTGGGGGGTAAATTAAAGATCCCTCGTAAGCATTTTTGGACTCTGGCATATTTACCAGATGAATGGAAATGAGGTACTCTAAAAGTGGAGGATATGCAAACATCCTAATCTGGCAATTAGCGCATAGATTCGCTGCCAGAGTACAAAGAGGTGGGGTTATGTTTTTTTCAGATTATGCAACTTGCGGGCTGGATCAATTGACTGGTTTATCGAAAGAAGATTGGTACCTCATAGAGCCGGGAATCGACTGCGTTTGACAATTACAGTTCTGTGATTGTCGGTTGGGTATTAGCCGTAAGTTTATTGATTGCGTATTTCTAGGCGCATGTTTCTAGATTTGCACAGGGTTTTGCATAGCAAGCACTATACGAAGCTTTGCTTGATTCGACGCATGTGTAATCTATGAACCTTTCTGCGTTCCTCGCTCGAAGCTGACTGAGCGATAAAAATTCTATTGGGAAAATTGAGTCATCATCATGATTACCTTAATGACGGAGATGCTGCGGTATTTTCTCCAATCTTTTCGTGCGTTCACCCAGTTTCCCAAACTTTCTCAAGGTGTGGGTTTAATTGTTTTATCTGCGGCAGTTTATGGTTTAACAATGGTTGTTACCAAAGGAGCTTTAGAACATCTTCCGCCAATTACGCTGTTGACTATTCAAACCGCGTCTAGTGTTATCTTTTTTTGGACGATCGTTCTTTTACAAGGTGTGCGGGTTCCGCTGAGATGGAATACTCTCAAGGCTGGCGTTCCTGGATTGCTTGAACCGGGGCTATCTTACCTCTTTGGAATGTTTGGTCTATCTCTGACGACCGCAAGTAACGCGACCTTTATCGGCACAATGGAACCTGTTGTCACGATCGCACTTTCTTGGCTAATCCTAAAAGAACGAATTAGCAGGCTACTAATCGTACTGGGGTTGATTGCCTGTTTAGGAGTTACGATTGTGGCAGCACCCGATGCAACTTCAAAAGGGCAAGGATCACTATGGGGCGATACACTCATGTTTCTAAATGTGCTATTTGCCTCACTTTATGCGATCTCAACCTCTCGCTCGATCAAGCATTTAGCACCTGTAGTTCTGGCTGCGATGCAACAATCGTTTGCTCTGCTTTTTTTCCTAGTTGTGATGGTGGGTGCTTTTAATTTGCGTCTAGAGACGATTGTGTCTACACCTGCGACTTGGTTTAGTTTACTCGTGGCAATCGCGTCAGGCGCGTTCGGGTATGGAACAGCATTTCTACTTTACTTAGCAGCACTACGTCATCAAACTGCTGGTCGTATCTCGGTCTATTTAACCTTAGTTCCCATTTTTGGTGTACTTGGTGCTTATGTGTTGCTTGGTGAGCGGCTTTTACTCTCACAAGGACTGGGAGGTGGATTAATTTTATTAGCAGTTATTAGCATTTCACGAATTCCTGATCAAACTACTAGAAAGTAGTGCAATGGCAGAATAGGATTGCTTTTCCAGGGCATTGAATCGTCGAACCTTACCAATCGTTTAACAACGCCTATAAACCCGACCATACTAAAGTTATCGGTTGAGTTCGAGAGAGCATTCGCGGCGGGTTATGGGCATCGTCTCTAGGATAACGGAATTGCCCTCATTGCGTTGATCTAAAAATTCATCTAAGTTTCTACTTTACACTAACTAAAATGTATGTATAATGCATATATATACAAAAGAGTGCTGTTACGCTTCTGTTTTATGAATAATGAAAGAACGTCGAATCTACTGGGAGCGCTTGCTCTCAGTATTGTGGATGCTTTTAATACCGTTGTTGAAGCCAACGCGGGATATGGCGGTGAAACTCCTGCTGCTCTAGTGACGCTGGGTGCAGAACCTGGACTTTCTATTAACCAATTGCGGCAGATTTTGAATCTTTCGCATCCCGGAACGGTTCGCCTTGTTGATCGCTTAGAAACTGAGGGACTAGTTGAGCGGCGATCGGGGGCGGATGGTCGAACCCTTGCCTTGTTTCTCACCGATGCGGGGGCTGAACGACGAAAAGCAATTCTGTCTGGGCGACGGCATCAATTGCAGCTTGCGATCGACACTCTGACCCCAACTGAGTGCAAGCAACTGACCAAACTGCTAGAGAAAATGCTCACCGCAATGACGACGAGTGAGCTACGTGCTTTTGCAATTTGTCGCCTGTGCGAGGAAGAAGTGTGTCCGAGCGATCGCTGTCCAGTTGACCAACAATATTGCGAGATGGTGAATCATGAATAACATCGTCATGGCTTTGAGTTATGCGTTCTGCTGGGGAGTTGGCGCAACGTTAACAAAACTAACGCTTGCAGAAATTCCGGCAGCAACGCTGCTTGTGATCCAACTGCTCTCTAGTGTTTTGTTTCTCATGACCCTTTACTATCTGAAACGTCGTCGATTTCCCTTTTCCTTACGGAGTCTTAAACAAGGAGCAGCAGGGATTTTTGAACCTGCACTGACCTATATGGTGGGAATCTTTGGCTTGAAGATGACCACTGCCAGCAATGCCTCGTTAATTGGAGCATCAGAGGTAATTTTGACGATTTTATTGGCAGCAGTGTTTCTCGGTGAAAAATTAACAAGAATCAAGTTACTCCTTGCTGGCACCAGTTTTTGCGGTATCCTTCTGTTAATGTTGAAAGATGTTGAAAACATCAATCATGCTTCTCTCATTGGGGATCTACTTGTGCTTCTGAGTACAATCTTCGCTGTGTTTTACGTTTTACTGAGCAAGAAACAGATCGAAACCACAGATCCGCTACAACTCACGGCATCGCAGCAATTCGTTGGCTTAATCACAACGGTACTTTGTTTTGGAGCATTATCAACGATCGATTCAAGTTAATTGGTGCAACTACTGGTTCACCAGCCACCGCCCCCTGAATCCGTTTCAGAGGACAAAGACTCCGACTAGTTCCTCTTTCCAAAAGGTAAGCAGCGCCTCAAAGACCGCCATGACAATCAGCAGCGTGCCCAACACATTCAGAGTTTCTGCTCCGTTTTGCACCAGCACTTTGTCGATGATTACCTGCGTAATCAGCAGATTCGCCAGCGTGAAAAGCTACACGAAAAGGGAGGCAATTAGAACTTCGATTAAGACACGGCGATGACGAATGACCGACTCGTAGAAACCAGTGCAACCCAAACTTCTGTTAAGGGGTTTCTTTGGTCGGCTATAACAGCAGAGCTTCGCCTTCTTCGCCCCAGGCTTCGATAAAGTCGGCTGGCTTGCGCCATTGAATTCCTTGTTTGGGGATGTCTAGCACCAGTTCTTTGTCGCTGGCTTTGTAAAGGAGCGCAAAGCTACCCTGCCAGGGCAACATCACGGGAGTTTGCAGCCGACTCAGCTTATTTTCCCTACCCTTTCCTAAATGCACTATCCTGGTATGTTATGAGAAATGATCACGTTCGCAGCTTCAGGCAATTCTCTCTCGCTTGATCGTATTCAACAATTGCTTAAAGTCTCTCATTGACCGTGCTACTTCCTTATCTATAAGTCGGTTAGCGATTTTACTTAAAGAGATTTCTGTTTGCGTTAAGGTTGCTATAATCTGTTCGACCTCTTTATGGTTGTCAATCAGAGCCGTAGGAAGTAGAGATACCTCACTGTAAGCTTCAAGTGTCGATCGAGACAGTACGATCCCTGTTTCAGGAAACGCTAGAGCTTGAACATAGCGCCATGCGTCTTGAGGATGAAGATCTGTGCAATCCCATGTCAGGCGAAGTGGATTTGCCTGTCTGCATAAAGTTTTCCAGCGATCGCTCTGATAGACATCTTGATAGTGCTGATAGAGAAGATTTGCTTGAACGACTCCAAAAGATGTCGGCTCTGGTAAGCTAAGTGTCGGTGAATGTGCCGCATTGAAGTGACCCATCGAAAAACTGGTAAAACAAGCAATGTCACTCACGGATTCTCCCTGTTGAATGAGGGTTTCTAGACCCCGGAGATACGCATCGAATACTTGCTCATAGGTAGTCTGAGAAAACACAAACGTTGCATTCACGTTGATGCGATCGCTGATGAGTTGTTCAATCACCGGAAGCATGATCTGAGTGGCTGGAATTCTCAGCATCAAGTTACACCACCCGACCGATTGCCAGATTTTTTGAGCTTCTGCGATCGCGGTTTCAGCTTGCAACAGCGAGTGTGGCGGGAGATCGACTTGAACATAGCCGTCTCGCCCGTGTGTTTGAGTGTAGGTTTGCTTGAGTAAATCAGCCGCTAGTTGCAGATCTCGCTTGACTAAATAATCGTAGTACTGTCGAGCCGACAGCTTGTTGCCTTGACGGGCAAGTGTGCTGAGATCACGATCGTATTCCTGACTTTGAATTGCACTTTGCAGGCTTTGAAAGTTTGACAGCACGCCCCGCAAGCCATCGTCATCAATGTAGTGCTGCAACTGACCGCTGGTAATCCAGCCTCGCTCAAACTCGTCTAGCCAGACCGATTGCCCCCGTTGTTGCAGCGATTGTAACAAGTTCATAGCCTATAAATTTCGCAGGTGTAGAGTGCGACTCCTCATAATTTTGCAATGATGCAATACGATCTCAGTCTGCGAAACTTCTGCAAATTTCACCACTCAATATCTGCCAGTTAAGCCCTGACTTAAACTACGCATCGACTACGCCAATGCACCCAATGTCTTAAGGGTGGCTTTTTGAGCGATCGTCAATCCGCTGGCTCCTTGAATATTCATCCCTTCATAGAGGCGATCGACCGTTACCGTACTGAGGCAGTGTCCTGTCTGTACATCCCAGAGCTTGATGGTGCGATCGTCGCTGCCACTCAAGACAATTTGACCATCGGCGCTAAAGGTCAACGCAGTGACCCAACTTGTATGATCGTGCAAGATCTGAAGGCATTGCCCCGTTTGCAAATCCCACAGCCGCACCGTTTGGTCATCACCCCCACTTGCCAATGATCGACCATCGGGACTAATGGCAACTGTCCAGACGGCTCCTGTATGCCCCTGCAAAACGTGTAAACAGTCTCCAGTTTGCAAATTCCAAAGGCGGATGGTTTGATCAAAACTGCCGCTCGCTAACTGTTGACCTCCGCCTGTATGCACATCAGTTAGCTGCACTGCGAGAGCGTTAATGCCGCCTGTGTGCCCCTGCAAAACCTGCAAACAGTTTCCAGTTTGCAAATTCCAAAGGCGGATGGTTTGATCAAAACTGCCGCTCGCTAACTGTTGACCGCTCAGGTCAAAGGCAAGCGCCATAACGTTACTCTCATGACCCCACAGCACTTGCAAACACAGATGGGTCTGCACATCCCAGAGTCGCACCGTTTGATCGTAACTACTGCTTGCCAGGGTTTGACCCCTGGGATTGAAGAGTACTACCCGTACAGGCGCGTCATGACCTGACCACTGATTGATTTGCCCTGTTTGCACATCCCAGATACAGATTGAGCCATCTTGTCGGTTGGTCGCCAGGGTTTGACCATCAGGACTAAAACTTAAAGACGCAAGCGCAATGGTGGCGGTGTGAAAAGTTTTAACGGGACAAAGCGATGTGTGATTGTGACTCAACTGCAAATGCCACAGATGAATTGTTTCATCCTGACCTCTACTGGCGAGGGTTTGACCATCAGGGCTGAGGCTCAGGGATTGAATCCCATTGGTAAAGCCATGCAGTGTTTTGAGGCTTTGCCCTTGCAGATTCCAGAGATGCACCGCTTGGTCTCGACCCGCACTCACGAGGTGTTGACCGTCAGCGCTGATTGCCAGGGCGAAAACAGCGTAAGTATGACAGTTGAACACAGCAACAACCTGTCCGTCGGGAACCTGCCAAAGGCGCAGCGTACCATCATCACTGCCACTCGCCAGCATGTCACCTTTGGGGCTAAACGCAAGGCTCCAAACCCAATTAGTGTGTCCATGCAGTACCCCAACATCAAACTTGGCATCAGGCTTGCCATTAGACTGCTTGCCATCAAACTGTGATGCACTCGCTGGAGCATGAGGTATGTTCCACAGTCGGATTGATTGGTCTTGACTGCAACTAGCAAGCAGTTGACCGTCCGGGCTATACCGCACACAACGAACTCCATCCGTATGTCCCTGTAGGACACTCAGGCAGTCTCCATTGCTCACATTCCAAATCCGAATGGTGGTATCTTTACTCCCACTAGCTAAGGTTTTACCGTCAGGTGAGAAGTGTACTGAATAAACGTTTTCCTTATGCTCTGCCATGACATGAAGACAGCGCCCCTGCAAATCCCACAGCCGCACCGTGCGATCGTCACTCCCACTCGCAATTCGCTGCCCATCGGGACTAAAGCTCACAGACCTAACACAGCCTGTATGCTCTGTTAAAATCTGCAAACATTGAGCGCTTCGCACCTCCCACAAGCGGATAGAAGCATCAGTCCCACTGCTGACCAGTGTTTTACCGTCGGGGCTAAATGCCACCGACCACACCCAGCCGATATGTCCCTCAAAGGTGGCGATCAGTTGAGTCGTTGCAATGTTCCAGAGATAAATCCTGCCGCTTAAATCGCCGATCGCAACCATTTGACCATCAGGGCTAATGTCGATCGACATGACGTGGCTCAGCGTCTCTGAAAAGATAGACTTTGTTAGATCAGCATTCTGAAAATTCACCCCTGCCAAGTTGATCTGCCGGAAGTCAGCTTGCTGCACCATGAGATCTGAAAAGTCAGAGCCGCGCAAATCGACTTGAAGCTGCACTAGAAGATTGATCAGGTTGCCTGCAACATATCCTGTTTTTTGCCGCTGTTGCGTCAAGAGTTGCCGCGATCGCACTTCAATTTCTGACACGTTCCCAAACTTAGATAGAAGCCGTTCAATCACAGGTTGCACAATCAATCGCAATTGAATTTCTCGCACATAATCTTTCGCGTGGACTCGAACTAAGGTATGACTTCGCAAGATATCAATCTGAGCAGTCTCAAATTCTGTACAAACCTGCTGAATAAATCGCTCTGTGACATATTCCATCACAACAGGCTGTAAAAAAAATAACCCATCTGTCTTTTCGATCAGAGACCGCCGAATCAGCGAGTTGATGAGATTTGGTACGCCTTGCTGATTGGCAAGATCGACCGCAGTTTCGCGCAGGTCTGAGATCGAGACTGGCTCACGGTGAATCGCAAACCAGAATAATGTTTTCTGTTCTGCTTCAGAGAGGCGATCGAACTGACGATCGAGCAAATCGTAGATATCTTCAAAAACAAAAATTCCTTCAGCAATATAGGTTAAAGCCTCCAGAATGTTGCCGTCGAAGAGTTCTTGGGTTGTAGCTGCCACCATCTTCAGTGCCAGAGGATTGCCACCATAGTGATGAATCAAGCGATTCCATTCGGCTTCTGAACCTGTAAATGCCCCTTTTTGCCGAAAGATGGCGCGTCCGTCATCCGGGGTGAGTCCACTTAAAAGGAGCGATCTCACTACGCTGCTTTCCATCAGCCCCATTTCGCTAGGCTTTTCTCGACTGGTGAACAACAAACAACTTTGGTGCGGTGTGTCTCCAACCGTTCTCAGCAATTGTCCATAATCTTCATAGCCCGATCGCCAATGCCCGACCTGCTCACTGTGCAAAATAGTTTCAGCGTTATCAAGGATCAACAGACACTTACGCGATCGCAAATATTCCATTAACTTAGAGAACTTTTCATTGAGCGTGGTGGGAATGACGGGATCTTCTCCATAGAGCGGCATGAGAAATTTCAGCAGACTGGGTAGCAATTCATCTAATGATGGCGCGTTGGCAAGACTTCGCCAGATGACAATCTCAAATTCTGCCTGCATCTGGAGTGCCGCTTTTACAGCGATCGTGCTTTTGCCAATCCCGCCGATCCCCAGCAGTCCCACGACGCGGCAGCGATCAGCTACGATCCATTGCCATAGTTGTGCGAGTTCAGTTTCACGACCGTAGAACACCGAGGTATCAACTGCGTTATTCCAATCGTTTTTGGGGTTTGCCCGTTGGCTTTCTGGTTCTTCCCCTAATGCGGCGGGAGAAGTATGGTCTGCTTTGGTTAATTCCAGCCCAAACGCTCGGAAAAGATTCTCTAACGATTGGCGATCAACTCCCAGTTCGCGTTTGAGAACTCGATGAAGCGTATTGAGTGAAAGCCCAGTGCGATCGCTGAGATCTTCCTGTGTCAGATGCTTGCCCCAGGTTTCCTCAGACTCTGCTTCCTGTTTTGCCACCTGAAATCGCTGCCATCCTTGAGGCGATAGGATGACTCCTCTAACACGACCACTCTGCTTAGATTTGTCTGCGTTGAGATCCATCGACAAGCAACAGCGATATAGGGTAGCTCGGTTCTTTCTAGAAAAGAGCGCCAATAAAGCCTTGGAAGTCTTTCCCATATATTTATTATAAGGGTAGCGAATTTTACGACCCTGACTCGTTTTTGATCGTGCCTCCATTCAAAGACCTGTCTTCAGGCATAGATAAGCTAGCTCGTTGCTTAACTCAGTGAACTTGAGTGTTCTAAACGGAACGAAAGTTGAACAATAAAGAAGACAAAGAGCCAACGGGCTTCCTCAAACAAAGTCTGCAATGTAGCAAGACCCGGAATTGGTGCCGACTTTGAGTCTGAACGGTGAATTCAAGATGATTGATTTGCTTCAAATTGCTGGAGTTGTTTCACCTGTCTAGATTGCGTATTGCATATCAGCCGTATTTGTATCGATTCCTAATCGAACGCTCTTGACTAAGACAAAAACACGATCGCTTCAACCATCCATACCACAAGGAGATTGACTATGAAATTCCACAAACTTGCTGTCTTTATTCCCTTGGCAATCCTTTCGGTATCTGTGAAGTCACACGCTGCCGCTGCTAGTGTGCAATCAGAAACTTACGCTGCAATCAAATCTGATTCCATTGACAAACAACTTGGGCTGCAAGCATTTCAGCCTAGACTACAAGCCGAAAACATTTCCATTAATCAAGCTCGGCAAACCTTCTTCAATCACCCTCCACAGTTGATTCGGACTACTGCATCTCAAACCGGGGTGTACACAGGTTCCACCTACGAATTCACGCTGACTGTCCCTCAAGATGCTGGACAGCCTTTGAAAGCAGTGACGATCACCCAGGCTGAAAATTCCGAAACGATCAAGTTTGCTCTCAACGACAGTAAAGCCTTCTTTGGTAAGCGGCTTACAGCCAGTTCTGAAATTCGGTTAGCTCAGATCTTGCACCATTCTCAATAGTCCCAGCGGATAGGCTTGAGGATAAT
>NZ_JBJPHU010000157.1:0-13545 GCF_052939515.1 Phormidesmis sp. 146-33 | reverse complement strand
ATCCCTCATCCCTCATCCCTCATCCCTCATCCCTCATCCCTCATCCCTCATCCCAAAACTCTCTTTTACAGGGTGACGCAGAGCGGTAAAATGAATTGCCGAACGTTCTCCCCTAAACACACTCATGATCTCCAGTAATGATTTTCGACCTGGCGTTAGCATTGAGCTAGACGGTTCTGTCTGGCGGGTCGTTGAATTTTTGCACGTCAAGCCAGGCAAGGGATCTGCCTTTGTTCGCACCAAGCTAAAAAACGCGCAATCAGGCAGCGTCGTCGAGCGCACCTTCCGGGCTGGGGAGACTGTGCCGCAAGCCAATCTGGAAAAAAGCACCATGCAGCACACCTACAAAGAAGGTGATCAATATATCTTCATGGACATGGAAACCTATGAGGAAGGACAACTCAGTGCCGCCCAGATTGGCGATCGCGTCAAATATCTCAAAGAAGGCATGGAAGTCAACGTCGTCAAATGGGGCGAACAGGTTCTAGAAGTCGAACTGCCCAACTCCGTCACCCTCGAAGTCACCCAGGCTGATCCCGGCGTAAAAGGCGACACCGCCACAGGTGGAACCAAACCCGCGATCGTCGAAACAGGCGCTCAGGTCATGGTGCCCCTCTTTATCTCAGTTGGCGAAAAAATCAAAATCGACACCCGCAACGATACTTACCTGGGTCGCGAACAAAGCTAAAAGTTTGAGTTTTGAGTTTTGAACGGCGCTCAGAGAATCTACCAATCTTCTCATCTCAGCCCACCCAGGTCTTCTCACTCAAAGCTCACCTCAGCACGACCGAACTCAAAACTCTTTTAAAACTGGAGCGATAGAAACTGTGCCACTGGACTTAAACGAACTCCGCGAATTGTTGACGGCTCTCAATCAAACCGATATCGCAGAGTTGACGTTGAAGAGTGATGATTTTGAGTTGACCGTGCGGCGAGGAATGCGAAGTGACACCGGACTGCCCCAGACGAGTGTGAGCGATGTGACCGCTGGCTTGCCCACTTCGGCGATTTCTCCAAGTTACCAGGGAGCCGCTCCCCTTCCCATGCCCGAAGTTCCTGTGGCTAGTCCGATTTCCAGCCCTTCGGCTCCCCCTCCCAGCGGCGATCGCCGCTTTGTCGAAATTCTCTCTCCGATGGTGGGCACCTTTTATCGCTCTCCGGGCCCCGACGAGCCGCCCTTTGTCGAAGCAGGCGATCG
The DNA here is from genome assembly GCF_052939515.1 of Phormidesmis sp. 146-33. Lineage (NCBI taxonomy): Bacteria > Bacillati > Cyanobacteriota > Cyanophyceae > Leptolyngbyales > Leptolyngbyaceae > Phormidesmis > Phormidesmis sp. 146-33. The sequence continues at coordinate 12,347 of NZ_JBJPHU010000157.1, read as the reverse complement.
CATTCGATCGGGTCAAACGGTCTGTATCATCGAAGCCATGAAGCTGATGAACGAGATCGAAGCAGAAGTGTCAGGCGAAATTGTCGAAATTTTGGTACAAAACGCTTCCTCTGTGGAGTACGGACAGCCCTTGATGCGAATCAATCCCACGTAGATTCGATAGAATTCGCTGCAAATTTTTCACCTAAAAAAGCTCCTAAATTCTCCACAAGTGATTTGTGCTGTCTTTATAAAGACAAGGCTATACACTCTCACAAAACTTTATTCTGTAAAATTACGGTTTGTGTATTGTGGAAAACACGGGTGGCTCTGTGAAGTTTCCAAGAAGCCTGTGTTAGCGAATCGATAACTCTATTGCTATAGAGAAGTCATCTGGCTAAAATCTGGGGATCACATTCATCCTGTCGTCGCATTGACATGAAAACAGCAAAGCCTGTCCCCCAGGAAGTCGTCCAACAAGTTGCTGATTACTTTAGTGTTTTGGGAGAGCCGATGCGTCTCCGCATTTTGAATCTGCTGCGAGATGGTGAAAAGTGCGTTCAAGATCTCGTAGAAGCCACGGACACGAGTCAGGCAAATGTGTCTAAACACTTAAAGGTGATGCTTCAGGCTGGCATTCTCACACGTCGCACCAAAGGCACCCTGGCTTACTACTGTGTGGAGGATGAGTTAATTTTTGAGCTTTGTAATCTGGTCTGCGATCGCCTTGCCAGCCGCATTGAGCAACAAGCCAGACACTTTCGCGATTTCACCCTGGCCAGCAAGCGATGAGAGAAGGCACCTGAGTTCTAAGGATCGTGAATCAATCTGGCGAATGCTGTTAGCTTCACAAATGCCTTCGGCAACGTGGCTATCAAAACAAAACCCGCAATCGCGGGCTAAATGGCTAATTTAACGTGAATTCGATGAGAGTTTTTTCGCTTCGTTGTTCACGGCTTCTGCCCCCCAAGCTGCCAATTTTAGGGGACTTTCAGAGAGGAATTCTGGTTCAAAGTCCCTCACTCGTGGGGGATTTAGGGGGCGTTCCTGGATCTAAAAGCGAAGCGAAGCGTTCCTCAAACTGACGTTAATTTAATTCACGACCCTAAATTTGGAACTCTACTTCTCTGCTTTCTCAAATCCCTGACGGGTCATCGGCTGATCGAGCATCAATCCTTCGCCGCCCAGCGTTTCGAGTGGTTTGCCCTCAACTGAGAGAAAAACGGGCGCATTAGGGTCGGCACTGGTCGCAGTATAGAGAATCTGAGCTACTCGACCCATCATTGCAGCGCTGCCGCCACCCGCTGTAAAGGATTGAGACAAATCGACGTGGATGCCATCTGGTTTGACCTTGAGACTGCGAAGCTGCGTCCCTGGAGGAATCACCGAGGTGAGCGTTTTGTCAGGAGTTTGGGTGAGGAGGGTTTCGATCGCCACCGTTAAAGTCGCTTCAGTCCGATCGTCGGATTTGAGCTGGATGGGGACTGGGGTCGGTTTCAGTTCGCCCTCAGCATCTTTGAGGTAATAGATCTCAGCCGTTTTTTGCTTAGGGACGGGAGCCACTTTGGGCTGAGGCTTTTGGGTTTGTTGAATTGGGGCAGGCGGCGGGGCGGGTTGGCTAGATGGAGACGGTTGAGACTGCTCGATCGGCGCTTCTGCCGTTTTCTCGACTGCGGAATGCCACGCCAAAAATGCGGCTGCGCTGCCCCCGGTCACCACTAGCGCCGATAGACCTGCGATGACTCCAACGGGAATGCGGCGATTGGGCTGTTGATCTTGCATATGAGAAATCTCCTAGAGGTGGGCTTTGACAAAGGATCGTCAAGGTGAGTATGCGGAGAAGCGTGTGACTCAATACAATCGTAGCGGTCTGAATTTCGGAAGTTTTAGAAAAACGTTACTTTTTGGGATCAGGTCTAACCTGCACAAACGCGGCCAATTGTAGCTGAGTCGGAGTTATCTGCAATTTTAGAACTCGTGCCGTAATTTGGGACTTTTCTAGCTGACGAAGATCAAAACGATCGAACACACGCGCGATCGCGCCCACAATTTGTTTGGGAGCAGGCTGACCGTTGGCCAGAAGGGTGAGATTCTCCAGTCGTAGCGATCGCCCTGAAATAATCTGCGGTTCTGCTTCGGCGACGATCGCCAGCTTTTCGGGGTAGCCTTGCTCTTGAAGTTCAACCTGTAGACGAATGCGCTGATTGGGCAAAAAAGTGACTTGTGGATTGACCAGATCGTAGCGTTCGGCTTGTTGGGCTTCGCTGCGTCTCAAAAATCCGATGCCCAAATTACGAAGTCGCGCAGTCACCGTGGGCGATCGCAGGGCGCGATTAATATCGTCTGGCTTGAGAACGAGCCGCACCCCTGCCTGAATCGGTTCTGCTAACTTGAATCGTCTGCCTCTGCGCTGAAGGGCGATCGGGTCGGTTTCTAACTCTAATGCTTCAATCCGAACTTCTTTGACTGGAAAAAGTCCCCGCCCGGCGACTCGAACGCGATCGACTTTTCCATTCAAAATCTGATAGCTTGGGGCATTGTCCACCCGAACTTTTAGCTGCTCAACTGAGACAAACTGAGAGCGGATACTCTTTTCAGCGAGGCGATCGACGATCAAACCAGTCGGAGACACCAATCCAATCAAACTGGATAAAACGATCGTCAAAAATTCCATTACGGCTCAAACGCGGGAATCATCTCTGCATCTCAAATTCGGTATTTCTGCTTTTATTTGTTATTTTTGCTGATTATAAAGTCGAACTGAACTTAGCCCAGTGGTGATGGTGGTGAGACATAATAGATTTTTAACTCGTACAGCGTCTATCTTAATGCTTGGGGCTGGTTTTCTCTTGATTACCTTGGGAAAATATTTGAGGTATCAATCTCCTCTCTTCAATCAGTGGACAGGTAGCATTCAGAGCCAGTTTGATGACGTACCTGGAGCTGGATTATTTCTTCTGGTTCCTAGTTATCTCACAATCACAATAGATCTGATACTCACTGGAATAGCTATTTCAGGAATGTTTCTCATGTGGAGCATGGCAAGAAGAAGAAATCCTCTGTTGAGAATTGTTTTACTTTTAACAGGTAGCCTTCTTGCATCTTCTGCCTTGGCAGCTTTTAACTCTGCTTGGGATAGTTTCAGATGGTCATTCTATACACTTGCCGTTGGACAGATCCTATGGGGTTCTGGACTAGTGTGCAATATCATAGCGATTTTTAACTCAATTAAATACAGCAATGGTAATAGATAAACCAAGCCCTAATATCGTTTACTATCACAGCATGAGCAGCGGTTTACAAAGCCTTCCTAGCGCCACCAGATCTGTGAACTCTTAACCAATGAACGCTTTACTACACACCCAAGCGTGGCAGTTGGTTGGACATGGCAGATAAACTCGGTGTTCTGTCGCGTCAATGTTTAGACCGCTGCACTCCAGACAAGATCACCTTAACTCAACGTGAATTCGACAAAGTTTTTCCGCTTCGTTATTTGGCGTTTCTGCCCCCAACCCTCCAATTTGGGACTTTCAGACAAGAGTTTTCGTTCAAAGTCCCTCACTTGTGGGGGATTTAGGGGGCTGTCTGAATCTGTGACTGCATGGAAGGATCAAATTCACGTTCCATTACGGCTCAAACGCAGGAATCGTCTCTGCCTCGGTGTGGGCAGCTTCTAGCCATTCTTGCATCGCGGGTAACGCCAAAACTGCCTTCACATAAGCTTGACAAACTGCATCAAGCGCAACCTGGTACGTCCGAAAGCGCAACACGACAGGGGCAAACATCGCATCGGCGATCGTAAACCGCCCAAAGAGCAGACTTCCGTCGCCACCATAGGTTTCTCGGCAGTTTCGCCAGATGGTCGTGACGCGATCGATATCCGCTTGCACCTCGGATGTCATTCCTTTTCCTGGTAGAGTTGCTCGACAATTCATGGGCATTTGTTGCCGCAGAGCCAGGAAGCCGGAGTGCATTTCTGCACTGATAGAGCGCGCCACCGCACGAGCCATCGGATCGCCCGGCCACCACGATCGCTCTGGAAACATCTCGCTCAGATACTCAAAAATTGCCAACGAGTCCCACACCGTTCGATTTTGGTGCAGCAGAATGGGCACTTTGCCGTTGCCATCTGGACAATGTTGCAGGATTTTCGCTTTCGACTTTGGACTGTAAAGCGGGATGAGAATTTCGGCAAACGATAAGTCAAATTGCTTCATCGCCAGCCACGGACGCAGCGACCAGGATGAATAGTTTTTGTTGCCAATAATCAAGGTCAGAGCCATCATTTGAGTGCCTCTACAATCCAGCTTTTGAGCGTCGAAACTACCTCGGTTAATGGAATTTCTTGCACCGCTTTGTCGGCTCGTTTGACGACTTCGACTTTGCCATCTTTGAGCGATTTTCCGGTGACAACTCGATAGGGAATGCCGATTAAATCAGAATCTTTGAATTTGACTCCGGCTCGTTCGTTGCGATCGTCCAATAACGTCTCAACGCCAGCTTGATTTAACTCGTTGTAGAGTTTCTCAGCCGCCGCCACCTGATCGGAATCTGCGACATTGGGAATGATGACGATCGCATGATAAGGCGCAATGGCAACCGGAAAAATAATTCCATCTTTGTCATAAGACTGCTCCACGGCCGCCTGTGCCAGCCTCGAAACGCCCACCCCATAGCAGCCCATTACCAACGGCACTTCTTCGCCTTGCTCATTGGTGTAGGTCGCCCCCATCGCGGTCGAATATATGGTGCCAAGCTGAAAAATATGCCCAATTTCGATGCCCCGTGCTGTTTTGAGGGTCTGAGTCGGATCGTGAAGGGCGCGATCGTCCGCCTTAGCCTTTCGCAGATCCACGACTTGAGGCAACTCAAATTCTTTTCCCCAATTCGCGCCGACCACATGGAAGCCAGACTCATTTGATCCGGTGACAAAATTTGTCAGGTCAGCGACGGTACGATCGGCTAACCGCAAAAACTTAGTCGCCTGTAGATTGGGCGTGACTTCTGCATCCAGAGACTTCGGTGCAGGCGGTTTGAGGTAGCTGTTGGCCAAATCGGGCGCAATGTATCCCAACGGCAACGGTTTCGATAGCCATTTTTGTTGAGTCTCCGCATCCGGAACGGTCAGCCCAATCACAGTTTTGCCGCTATACTGACTCGCCACTTTCACCAGCTCATTTTGCAGTTTGACCTCATTGACATCCTGATCGCCCCGAATGCTAATCAGCACAGGAACCACCATGCCATTGTCGTAAACCACTTGATAGAGAACGTTTTTAACCAAATTAGTTGGCGAACATTTGAGGAAATCACAGACTTTGGCGATCGTCTCCGTCCCCGGTGTCTCGCGCTTCTCATAGGTAGTGAACGGCGAAGGTTCAACATCAGGCGGAAGCGACGTCGCTTTCTCAACATTGGCGGCATACTTACCATCGTCGGTATGGAGAATTTCGTCTTCTCCAGCTTCTGCCAGTACCATAAATTCTTGAGAACCCGACCCACCGATCGCCCCCGAATCTGCATCCACCGCCCGAAACTCTAAGCCCGATCGCCGCAAAATATTGTGATAGGCCTGATTCATTTTCTGATAGCTGACCTTCATTCCCGCTTCGTCCGCGTCAAACGAATAGGCATCTTTCATAATGAATTCTCGCCCACGCATCAAGCCAAACCGAGGACGAATCTCATCGCGAAACTTGGTTTGAATCTGGTAAAGATTGAGCGGCAACTGACGATAAGAGCGCACCATATCACGAGCGATCGTCGTGATCACTTCTTCGTACGTCGGCCCTAAGCAGAGTTCGCGCTGTTGGCGATCGATCAGCGCAAACATAGTGCCTTCGGCTTTGGTGTAGGTGTCCCAGCGCCCCGATTCGCGCCACAACTCAGCAGGTTGCATTTGAGGCAGCAGACATTCTTGCGCCCCGGCCGCATTCATTTCTTCGCGCACAATCTGAGACACTTTTTGCAACACGCGCCACATCAGAGGCAAATACGCATAGATGCCGCTGCCAACCCGCCGAATGTATCCCGCTCGCACTAACAACTTGTGGCTCGGAATTTCCGCATCTGTCGGATCTTCTCGTAGCGTCACAAACAGCATCTGAGATAGCCGCATCGCCCGTTCCCTTTTTGACGTTGAATAAGTCTCAGTCTAAAACACGGGGGGAAAGAGTGGGACAATTCGCGGCTGTGACCCAGGCGTACTCGATGTGCAACTTTTCCCAAACGCTTGAACAGACTGCCCTCACCCTAGCCCTCTCCCTGGGGAGACAGGGTGGTTTCGTACACCAAAAGGAAAACCCAAAAGCCTGATTTTTCAGTCTCTGCGAACACTTTGTGGCGCGTAGCGTTCGCAACTTTGAGCGAACCTCAACGCAGGAACCAAAAATCCTCACTATTTTTTTCTTGTATGAAACCACCCTGCTTAGAAGATTTCCTTTAATAAATTTACTCGGCTGTCTCCATTGAGGATTCTGAAAGTCAAAGTCTCCCAGAATTGGGGGATCTAGGGGGCTTCCCAAGATTGGTAACTTTTTTGCTACAAATCTCCCTACTCCAAAGCCTTTAGCTCCAAAACTCGCTGTAGCTCTGCTAACTCATCCCGATGTCCCTGAACGGTGATCGCAGTGGGCATCTTGGTCTCAGCGGACGACTCTACTTTCAAAGAGACCTGCTCCGATCGCGCCGCCCCTCGCCAATAAAAAACTCCCGCCAACGGTGACAGGAGTAGTAAGCCTAGCCAAAAGTTTGACCCACTGGGCAAAGAGTACGACAGCACTAGCGCAAAGCACAGCATCCCCGTAGCGGCCAACAGCGTCAAAAAGATCGCCAAAAACCAACTAGGACGAACTACTCCCTCAAACGTCACCTGATTTTCGGCAGCGTTGACTGCGACAACCCGATAGGCTCGTTGGTCAAAATACTGCCTCAATTGAGACAACAGTGACTCCTCCGATTGCTCAGAGGTCAGCTTCATGGTTTCGATTCTGGGTTTGACCGAGGCGCGAATAAAGAAAAACAGCCCGACCACCATCAAAATCGTCAAGAAGAAGGTGGAAGGAATAACAGAGGTGCTCATGTTGCAAATCAGGAGAGAAAAGTGGCCTGCCCAAGTTTAAGTCTAGTAAACAAAGGGGTCACTTTTGGGAGATCTCCAGAGTTAGCGATCGGCACCGACTTTAGCAACCGTCTGACTATCGCGTTTGACGGCGTATTCTTCCCACAGTCGCGCCAAATCTTGAGCCTGCTGCATTGCCTCAGACCGGATTTGATACATCCGACGTGGCCGCCCTCTCCCTTCGACTTTCTTCCAGTAGCCCGTTACCATTTCTTCGTCTTCCAAAAACTTGAGTGCGCTATAAAGCACGGTGTCTGAAAGGCGGTAAAGCGGATGTTCGGTCTCTAAGAGTTGGATGAGTTCTGTGCCGTATGAGTCACCCCGCAGAAGGACTGCGAGAACGTAACACACCGCCAATTCCTTATTTAGGTAAAAAGGTGGTGGATCTTTGAAAAACTGATAGATATCCTCAAATTTCATCTGTCTGAATCCAAGCTTGCGACAATAACGATTGGCTCTCGATGATGCTTTGAAATTTGGTGTCTAACCTAACATCATCACGGTAGCAATTACGCCTCTTAGATGGCCGTCCTTCTAAAGGACGAAATTACCTTGAGGGTGAAAAAATTGCAGTCAAACATAGAGCACGATCGTGGGGTTATTACTTTGAGCGAGCCAGCAACGTAATGTCTTTGAGAAGCGTCCAGTTTTTAGGACATTTCTTGGCAGGTTGTTGGTTCAAAAATGTAACGTTTTTGTGTGGTCAAGAAAACCCAAAAGCTAGTGCTGGGCATCAGGGCTTTTTCCAAATCCTACTGGTGTTGTACAACTTTTATACTGGGGGAGTATGAACTTGGTATGTCACCAGTAAAAATGCGCTTATCCCAAACAGCAACCTCATTAAATTGCTTAACCATATTTTAATTGTACAACTTGATTTTGAAGTTGGCTTCCTAATTTGCGGGTTAAGAAGTAAATTATTTTAACTTTACCGTAAACTTTTGACCTCACCTCTTATCAGTCAAGGAACTTGCTAACCCTGTAAGCCTCTCTCACGATCAGTAAAGACTTACAACCTGTTTAGAATCGACGTTTCAAAAAATGTTTCGCACACGAACCTATTATCAATGCTCTAAGTTTTCCGGACGTTAGTGAAGAGACTTAACAAACATTAATAATATCAACCCTCCCCATCTCTCGATTCCGATTATCCCGATCGTCTTAGAGCAGTCATGGCTCAATTTAAGGTCAACTACACTTGACAATTGACGACTTAATCTAATTAGCTTTAAGAAAAAATATCAGCTAAAAGTTGCTCACGTCTACTTAATGAGAACCTCTACCTACCAGTACAAAGGGCCAGCTTTGAACCTTTTTCCGGGATACCTGGATGAAGTTCATTAATCGAACGTACGAATTTTTGACGCACAACTAATAGAGACGGGTTGAGAGCAATTTCTAAAAAAGGTGACTGTCGAATGGGATATTCATTCTAGCGACCCAAATCGATTTTCGTCCGGACTGTCACCCCTTGCGATCGCCGTTTTAGCAGCACGAGAATGAATTTACTTGGGTGAGAGTCTATACTTCTTGTCTAAAAAAGCCGCGCTAACTTGTGCCAGATTTATAACTGACTAGACGAAAATCTCAAACCAGACCCGTTCTCAGAGCAACCACGGCTGCCTGCACTCGATCGTCCACAGACAGTTTGTTCATAATGCCGCGAATGTGGGTTTTGATCGTGTTGGGACTGAGATACAGCGCTGCGGCGATTTCTGGATTACTACAGCCGTCTACCATCAATTTCAAGACTTCTAACTCACGCACCGAAAGCTGCCCCACGTTGGTATTGACCGCAGGTGGCTTAAGATGTTCTACAACCCGTCGGGCAATTTGTGGATCGAGGTAAGTGGCTCCTTCTTGAGCGGCCGCGATCGCCGCAACCAGTCGATTGACATCTGACCCTTTGATACAGTAGGCATCGGCTCCACTGGAGAGGGCGGCAATAATCTCGGTTTCTGAGGTGTGCGAGGTGAGCATGACAATTCGCACGTTGGGCAGGGCGGCCTTGATCTGCTGGGTGGCTGCGATTCCATCCAGGCGAGGCAGTCCGATGTCCATCACGATCAGGTCTGGCTTGTGTTTGAGGGCAGCTTCTACGCCTAAGTAGCCGTCATTGACCTGAGCGACGATCGTCAGTTGGGGATAGTCTTCAAGGGATTGTTCTAACCCTAGCTGCATCATGGGGTCATCTTCGACGATCAAAATTCGCAGGGGCGGTAACTCGATCGGATTCATAGTTGCCGTGAATAGAGGGACGTTTCTCCATGATAAGTTGTATCCCAAAAACATTTCTCTGGATAGAGGGTTTTACGCCCTATTCGATTTTTGAAGGTTCTAGAGGTGTTTGGGGCTGCTAAAATCGTACTCTCTGGGGTTGAGGTGCAGGGTTCTCATTAAGTTAGAGACTGTAGGTTTAATAACCTCGAAGCCTGGGCTAGATAACAACTTTATTCAATCCACGATCATTTATTCAATCCACGATCAAACATAGAAGTAACCGATTTAATGAACGCCCCCCTAAATGCCCTAACTAGCGCCATCGCAGGCTATTGAAGATGACCAAATCAGATCCGCCCACGCTTCGACAAATTGCCAGCACCTTTCGGCTAACGGGTTGGATTAGCTTTTGGGTGCAATTGGCGCTGACGGTGATTTCGAGTGCAATTTTGCTGCTTGCCTCGTTGAATCCTAGCCCTACAAATAATCCGGGAACCAGCGTGGGTGTTGTGCTGACCGTCTGTGGCATTGGGGTGCTGGGGTTCAATATGTTTTGGGCGCTCGTTCGCTATGTCTCGATCGGGCGACGGCTGGATGGATCTCCAGAAACTCGACCCAAAAAAGCAGATGCTATTCACACATTGAGAACGGGACTGATTGCCAGTTTGATCGGAACGTTGCTGGCACTGTTTGGGGCACAAGCGATCGTCGGTCTGCTGGTTAATAAGGCTGTCAATCAAGGCGTTGCAGGCTTTGTCAACACTGACCCTAACCAGTTTATTAAACCAGTCGATATTCTGGTCGTTCAGGCGAGTATCAATGTGATTTTGGCGCAGTTTTGTGCGATTTCTGCATCGCTGTGGCTGCTTAATAAGATGAGTCGGCAGTGAGGAATCTGCGATCGTCGCCTTGTAACTGTCCTGATGGCAGGCTGTGAGCCATGAGTAATGGGTCATTCAACCGATCGCGGGCCCCTGTTTTGTTTGAAAATCCTTCGAGTGCTTGCCTGATTCATGTCTAACGCTCAAACCGTCGATGATTTGGAGAAGAAACCGCGATTTCCTAGGGTCTGGCTGCGTCGGGGACTGTTGGCTGTCCTGGCGTTTGGGTTGGTGGTTTCTCTGTGGCAGGCTCCCGTGGTACGGGTTGCTCAGGGGAAGACTGCTGAGATTCGTGGGGTCTGGATGACCAATTTTGGCGCAAGTCTGATGTACTACACGACTCGGCTGGATGAAACAGTGGCAAATCTGGCCCAGCATCGATTAAACACACTCTATCCTTGTGTCTGGAATCGCGGTCGCCCTTTGCATCCCAGTCCGGTTTTTGACCGGGCGAGTCGATCGCAGTCCTTTAAATTGCCCTTTCAAGATGTGTTGTCTGGCGTGGTGAAACAGTCTCATCGTCAGGGTTTGAGAGTGATTCCGTGGTTTGAGTATGGGTTGATGATTCCGGTACGATCGCCCATTGCCCAACAGCATCCCGATTGGTTGACGAGGACTCAAAGTGGTGGAGGCACGATCGAGCTAGCCGAATCAGGCATTGAGCAAGGTTGGCTCAATCCTTCTCATCCAGCAGTTCAGCAGTTTCTCACCGACCTGATTGTAGATGTGGTGAAACGCTATCCGGTTGATGGGATTCAGCTAGACGATCATTTTGCGCTGCCGATCGAGTTTGGCTATGACCCTTATACAGTGAAACGTTATCGGGAAACCCATCGCGGCAAATCTCCTCCAAAAGACATGACAAACCCTGAATGGATGGACTGGCGGGCTGACCAAGTGACTCAATTGATGGGCAAGATTAGTCGAGCAGTCCGATCGGTGCGTCCGGGGGTGGTGATTTCGCTGTCGCCTAATACCCCTGATTATGCCTATCGCAAATCGCTACAAGACTGGCGACGCTGGGTAAATTTGCGGCTGGTGGATGAGGTTGTGGTGCAGGTGTATCGTTCTGATTTGAGTGGTTTGAAGGCTGAGTTAGAAGGCGGTGGGTTTCGAGATTTGAGTTCTCAGGTGCCGATCGCTATTGGTCTTTATGCGGGTCGATTTTTGAGTGCAAAACCGATTCAGCAGTTGCAGCGAGAGGTCGAAACGGTGCGATCGTCGCAGTATTCAGGAGTCTCTTTTTTCTGCTGGGAAACCACTTTTTGGCTGTTTAAAAGAAGCCCTCAAACCCAAGTCGAGCGGGGTTTTACCAAACTCTTTCCGACTGCCAGCCGTCCGACTGGTTAGGTCACTGAATCTAATCCGCTACTTCTCTAACCAGTCCAAGATTTGATTGAGTTGGTCGAGTGAGACAAAGCCATAGCGCCAGAGAATCATCGGCAGCGGGCCGCGTTCTTGTTGAGAATATCGCAGCGCCATCGCGATCGAAGGGGGCGAAATGGCTAATTCATTCTGCAAAAAATTAACTAGCTGCACGTTGCTTCTGTCGAGATTGACAACAGCCTCCTCTAACTCATTGATAATCTCTTTTGGCAACGCAACCATTTCTCAGCAAACCCCTGGATAAAATTGTTAACTAGTAGACATTTTGGATGTTCATGCTATCACTAAAGTTAAGAGTTGAGCCAAACAACTTTAGTGAGTTTTTTTGAGTGTGGAAGTGACTTTGTTAAGAAGTCTGCTGAGAGAAGTAAAGTGCCACAGCATTCAAGCAAAGCCCGACTCAAGTTCTATGCCCTCACTTAAACCACACTTATTTCAAAGTGATCTTTAAGATTGATTAAAGATTAAATCATCTTACGCAAGTATTTCTACATTTAGAGGCTTTGGGAAGCATTTAGACCTCTGACCCCTACATCTAGGATCATGCAGGTTAACAGTTGTCCGATCTCTTCGAGTTACCCGCAAGGGGTTGCTTCCAGTGGTCTGCAAAGGGTTGAGATTCTTGGCTTCGGCGTTTACGGCTTCTGCCCCCAACCTGGGGGACTTTGAGATAAGCGCATCCCCCCTCGCGAAGCGGGACGAAGTTCTCCCTCATCCCTCATCCCTCATCCCTCATCCCTCATCCCTCATCCCTCATCCCT
>NZ_JBJPHU010000156.1:0-13606 GCF_052939515.1 Phormidesmis sp. 146-33 | reverse complement strand
TGCAGGGCGAATTTGCTGTGGCTGTCACTACTTACAAAGGCAGTACCAAACAGTTTTTCCAATCGCTTGCTAAACAGTTAGACATCCCGATCGAAGCCACTAGCTTTGACGATGAAGGCAACGACGAAGGCGGGAAGCCGCTCACCATTGATGAGTTAAAGGAAGAGATCCTGTCCAACCTCAGAGACGACACCTTAATCCTTCTACCTGAAGCGAAACGGCTCCCGGCAAGTGTGCGCTATTGGTTGGAAGATGTGATTGGGCAAGGGGCAAAACTGATCGCCTTCTGCCCCATCAATCCAATGAAGGATATGTTTTTGGGGCTGTTGGAAGTCGAGCTAGATCTGCCAGATGATCAACTGATTCGACAGGTGATGCAGGAGGAAGCCGATCGCCTGGGGCTGCAAGTCACGAAAGGACGGTTGGCAGAGCTTCAAACGCTGGCAGGTCGGAATCAGATGATCGCTCGAAAAGTCATCCAGCGTGAGCGGTTGGGCATGAAGCAAGATCGCGTCGAACACACTCAATATGTGGTGATTATGCCTGTGATCATTGCCGCATTATTTTCGTTTGCCGTCGTCCGATTTGTTGGTTTGGGCACTGGTAATAGAGGTCTTTACATCACGGGTGGGGTCTGTCTCGTGGCAGCGATGGCGCTTAAACAGTTGGGGCATGTTAGGGGTGCAAGAAAACGGTTAGGGCAATGAAGAACGTTGATAAGCTGCTCAAGAAGCTGGCTGAGTATGAGATTGAAGATTACGCTTGTTTTGGCAGATTTGTCGTCTTGTTTGCCAATGATCCGAAGTGGGACGCTCTACCAGAAGGGGTGAAGGCTGAGATTCTTGAACTCTTTGAGCAGCAGTTTGAGGATGTGAAGCGATGATGTCAATTACTCATGCCACGATCGCAACCGCTGGAGTCAGTCTAATCCTTGGAACCGCTGACCCTTTGGCACTCTGTTTGTCTTTAGTGGGTAGTCAACTTCCAGACATCGACACCTCGACTAGCACGATCGGTAAAATCTGCTTCCCCATCAGCAACTGGATTGAGGAGCGTTATCCTCACAGAACCGTCACCCACAGCCTGTTAGCGACCTTGGGAATCGCGGCGTTCAGTCTAGCGATCGGCTATCTCACTCAAAATATCAGCGTGTGGGCAGCGCTCCCATTAGGTCATCTGTTGGCGTGTTTTAGTGATTGTTTTACCAAACAGGGCGTAATGCTGTTTTACCCGTATCCTGTTTGGGCAGTGAGTGTGGCCAATCCGAGAAGGCGGATCACAACGGGCAGCGCGACAGAACTTTGGGTTTTGAGTTTGGCGATCGTCCTCCTGTTGGTGGGTGTCCATGCGGCAACTGGAGGCGGGATCACTCAAAATGTGGTGCAGGCGTTAGGGATGCGGGAAGCTGCGGTCGATGTGTACAACCAGAAGGCATCGAGCAATCATATTTATGCTCAGATCAACGGCATTTGGGCAACCGACCGTACCCGTGTGGATGGGCGGTTTTTTATCGTGGCAATTGAGGGCAGTGAGTTTGTGGTCAGCGATGGCAAAGGGATCTACCAAACGGGTAAGCAGATCCTTGCAGATCGAGTCACCCCGACGCTGGGCAATCCTGCTACAACTCAGGTGATCAGCCTGGCCTTGAACGATGAGGAGGTTTCCCCGAAGCTGCAAGAGGTCATGAGTGCCCATCCAGGCGCGTTGATTTTGCTGACGGGACAGATGACGATCGACGTACCAGAGCGCGTTCAATTTGCCATGATCCCGAATCAGCTTCAGACGGCTGCTCTGAGTGGTAGTACTGCTGTTTTGAACCATCACCCGATCGAACAGACAATTCAACAATTAAGTGACCAGTATGGAACGGGCACACTCGCGCTGAAAGTGATAAGTCCGCGTCCTAGTTGACTGACGAAATTGAAGTCTCTCATCCATGAAGAGGGCTAACATCATGCCGAATGATCGCCAAGAGTTGATCGGTTATGATGCAGAATGACCTGCTGAGGGTGAGTGCAATTCTAGCCAACATCAAGATGCACGGGGGATTCCCATGAATTTAGATCAAGAAATAGTAACGGTCAGACCGTCAGAAACAACCGATACGATTCAACGATTGCCTAACTACGTTGGTATTTCTGGAAAGACGACTGGTTCAACGGGCATATCGATGAACATTGTCGTTATCCCACCTTCGGCAAAGGCAGAACCGCATTTCCATGATGGATTTGAGACAGCAATTTATCTCTTAAAAGGGAACGTACAAACCTTTTATGGTGAAAATCTCTCTAAATCTGTCGTGAACCAGGAGGGAGATTTCATCTTCATTCCCAATGGGGTGCCCCATCAACCCGTCAATTTAAGTAGCACCGAAGCCGCGATCGCATTAGTATCGCGTAATGACCCCAATGAACAAGAAAGCGTTCAGGTTTATAAGTTGGATTAAACAGTCCTCGATCTTGCCAGTTCGGTTGGCATAGGAAACCCAGCAACGTTTTCTCCTTTCACTTCCGCTGCTTCAGAGATCACAGCCTACCTTCAAATGCTGTGGGAGTTTCCTGCTGCGGCTGATTTGAGCCGTTATCGCTTAACTTTAGGGCAAGGGCACACTAACCCTGAAAGTGATTAGTCCCCGTCCTCAATGAGTGCCCTACTGAAAATATTTACAGTGAGTTTGCTGCTAACTGGCTGTGTGGCTCAAGCCCAAAACTCATCCCTTCTCCCTCATCCCTCATCCCTCATCCCGACTCCCTCACCGACGGCTACCCCAATTCAGAGGACGGGACGCTTTAAGCTGCAATTGACGCTGACAGCGCCGGAAGATCTAAAGGTGAAAGAGGGCGACACCGTTTTAGTAGGTCAAGTCCTTTCAGATCGCACTCGTGAGCGGCAACGGTTGGAAACTCAGAAGGCACAGGTTGAGATCCAAATCCAGCGACTCAATCAACCGCCGATCCGACCATTGGCACCTAAGCAAGCGACTGAAATGGCCGCCCTTCCACCCCCCAATGTTTTACAGGAAGTGGCAGAGATTGACCGCTTACAGCTTACCTTTCAACAAGTCGAGCAACGCTGGCTCCAACAACAACAGAAACTCGCAGTACTCGACTCCATGCAGGCTGAGATACCTCCTAGTACCATTCCTCACGAACAGGAAGTCGGACGGCAACGGGAACGGGATGTGAAACAGGCAAAAGCAGATCTAGAACTCGCAAAAGCCAAATTAGAACGGGCAAAAAGCGACTATCAGAGAGAGCAATATGAAAACTCATTAGAGCGAGGCAAACGAGACATCGAACTCGAACGACAACGCCTGGAGTATCAGCGACAGATGCAGGAATGGGAGAAGCAGGAACGCGATCGTACCTTCCAACTCAGTCAGGTCAACATCCAACTACAAAACCTCGACACTCAGCTAAATCAACTCTCACAGGTGAAAGCGCCCTATGCAGGAAAAGTACAGCGAGTTAGATGGGAAGGGCAGAACGATAAGAATCTCAGCGTTGAGCTTACTCTTATCACTAACGATCTCAGAACACGTCCAGGCACAGACAAAGTTACCCGTTCCGAAGGTGCCAGCCGTTCAGACCGAGAAGCTAACCCCACCAGCACCCCAACCTTCGATACAAACAGCTTCACCCGATGAGGAGACTGAGCTAAGTGAAGCCGACGGCGACAGTGAGAAGCCCGCTAAACCTGACACCAACGGCTTATCAGAAAGTGGCGAACTCAAGGACGACCCCAATCCCTTAAATCCAGTGGGGGATAATCTGGATCGTCTCATCCAACTCAAAATGAGCGAGGACACCTGGAAACTGATGCTGGGTGATTTGCCTTGTTTGGAAGCGACGGACGAGTGTATCAAACAACTGCAATCTCAAGCGGTTCAAACCTCGGCTACTTTGAGAGCGATCGACCAGCGCATCGAAGCCATCACTCAGAAGGTGGAAGAGGCAAAGAAAAATAATCAAGCGACCGTTAAGTTAGGAGTCTTTGAGCCATTGGTACAGAGCTTTTTGAAGGTCGATGAGATCCCGGCAGCCGCAGGCCAGCCCGCGAGGAAACGAGGCTTTTTAGATAAGTTGTTGGGTGTGTTGTCAGTAAGTGGGATCAATGATGTTCTGTCTCTAATTGGAGTGCCGTTATTTCGGAATGCCACCGGGGGAGATGCGGCCGCACAGAGTCGATCGATTGCGATCGGGGATCTTCAAGTCAAACTGGCAGAGATCGAAAACAAGCGGGGCGACCTGGCGGCGAAGATTCGGGAGCAGGTGATCCTCACCGTTTTAGAGTTTGATGTGGTGCGGCGTGACTTTCAGATCTCACAAGAAATCACCAAGCGCAGTGTGACTAAAATGAAGCTGATCGAGGTGGGCTATCGGTTTGGGGAATCCGACACTGAAAGCTATCTCAATCAGCTAAATGCACTGGATGCGAAGAAGGCAGAGACGTTTAGAAATTGGGCGAGGATGCGATCTCAGATGGCGCGGATCAAGCTACTCGTTCTAGGGGCGGGTGAGGAGTAATACCTGGGATTGGGTTTTACAGAATACAGAGAAAGCTGTTGCGCCGAATCTATTAAATGTGGGTCTGCTGGGTGCGGTATGAGTAGTGTTTCACTCACAACAGGTCAGAGACTTGTTCAAGCAGTTTTCTGGGTCGTGGTTCCATCACGGCGAGTTCCAACGCTGTCATTCTGTCGTTTAGGATCTTAGGCGGACGGTAACAGGTTCTCTCTTGGAAGAAATATGGAAGATTTCCAGCTAGGGTTCCTGTCGAGGGGTATTATGCGGAAACCGCGTCAGGCTAAGTGGCTCGATTCGGACTTAGGCGGAAAGATTCGGGCTAAGTAACTAAATTTGGGATCTTAGGCAGAAACTTTCAGTCCAAATAATAGTTATGCCGCTCAATCCTCGGTGGGGGAGCAGATTAGTAGTATCTGCGAGACGCAATGTTGTACTAAGCAACTGCAACCATTAATTATTGACGTTTAGGGTTGTATAAGGCTACGCTCAACTTGAAAAGTTAGGAAAGCTAAGTTATGAATGCAAGAGTGGATCTTGGAAAGCTTACATTTGGAAATGACGATGCTGAACGAGATGCCAAGCAAGGCTTTCTAAGTAAGGTCTTCCTCAAAACTGCTCTTTATAACAGAATCAAAGCTGATCAAAGTGAATTAGTGATTGGGCGAAAAGGCGCAGGAAAAAGTGCTACTTGTCTAATACTTAAGAATGCTTTTGAAAGTGAGGGCATGAAAGTAGCTTTGTTGACCCCTGAATCTTTATCTCAGCAGAAAATTCAAGCGTTAAAGATCAACTCTATTAATAAAGAAGAGCTTTATTTGCAAGCTTGGAAATATGTTCTTCTTGTGAAGGTGACCTTTGAATTTATTGATTTGTTCGACAAATTAAAAGTTCCTAATCTTCATAAATTAAATGATGACCTAAAAGCAGCACGAGATTTTTTGAAGAAGCAGGGCGAAGTTGAAAACGATTTTGGTTCAAACTTGTCTGGGTTATTCAAAATCTTTTCAAAAGTTTCTGTAAGTTTCGCAGGATTTGAAGGAGCTATAGAGTCTAACAAAGTTGAGTCAGAAATTGATCTAATGGATTCGCTGACAAGATTTGAAGTTAGATTGAAAAAACTTCTGAGACATCTAAATTCTATAAAGATAGTAATCTTGATAGATAAAGTAGATGAGGTTTGGAATGATACAGAAGAATCTAAACTGATGATCAGCGGACTACTCAGAGCAACTCACATCTTGAATGAGACGCTACCCATGACTAAAATCATGGTTTTTCTACGCTCTGATATCTTTGATGTACTTAAATTTCACGATATTGATAAACTTAATAGCCTTGCTGAAAGATTAGCCTGGTCTGAAGGAGATTTAAAACAGCTTATAGAAAATCGAGTAAAAATCTCAACCAACTTTGATTCTCCCGAAAAAATTGATAACACCTGGGAGAAGGTATTTGATAGATCGGTTAGATCTCAAGACTCCTTTAAATACATCCTGAGTAGAACTTTGAGAAGACCTCGTGAAACTATTCAATTTTGCAATCGAGCATTACGGATAGCTCAAGATCACCAACATAGCAAAATAACTGAAGATGATATTTTGACAGCAGAAATTCAATATTCTGCTGAGAAATTGAGAGACTTAGCCAGCGAATATCTTGTTCAATATCCATATTTAGATGTCTTGTTCGGACTTTTTCAAGGTTTCAAGCTGAGTTTTGACAAAAATGAATTTGACTCTCGGTATCAGGAAGCAAAGGATAGAATAGAGCGTCTTCATCCAACATTACAATCCTTAAATATAGATGGACTTCTACAAATCCTCTACAATATTGGGTTTCTTGGCGCGATAGTCGATAGTGCTTATGTATTCTTCTACAACTTACCTAACTTAACTCTTCCTCAACAGAAGATGTATATTGTTCATCCAGCTTTTCATTCCGCACTAGGGATACAAGAGAGAATAGTTGCTCTTAATGATTTTCAGAACGTCTCTATTTCAGGTGTAAGCTTTGGAGAAAACTTAGGTGGGATTGTAATCGGAAATGTATCCCAGAGTATTGCTGGAGGTGATGTCTATGTCCACAATATTTTTGGTAATTCTGAACTGAAAAGAACTCTTGCAGAAGCCGCTAAGGAAATCCAACAACTCCTTCAGCAGCTAGAGGTTACTGATCCAACTGCTACTGAAATTGAAAAGGTTTCTTACGTTAGTGACGAAACCACTCCTAGCTTTAAGCGTCGGCTTGTGAGTGCATTGCGGGCTGGCAATGAAGTTGTCTTTGAAGAGTCTTTAGATCATCCCTATATTAGTATTGGAATGGCTGTTGCTAAAAGTTGGATTCAAGCTGAATAGATCTGCGAAGCGGCGCGGCATAAACCCGGTTGGAGCGGACTGTTGAGAGATCTTGGTGTTGCAGCAAAGGTTACTAGCCGCCGCTCAACCGGAACGTTATGGTATTTCTGGCTGTTGCAAGAACTCACAACTGAGAAGGTTAAGAGGGGTAACTCCTCCAAAAGACTGTGAAACCAGTTTGACTAGGTGATCCGTCCCAATTCCTCCATTCCAAGAACGAATCAAGCACGATCGCACCCTCACCCAAGTAAACCGTAACAGAGGCAAACCTTGGGCACGAATGCGATCGTAACGGCTCCAATCAAGCGACTCGTTCTAGGGGCTGGTGAAGAGTGAAAATAGCCTCCTGTATCTAACAGACTGCTCTAACGTGAGTTGGCTCCAGCTTCTCGAAGTCTTTCAAGATGATGTTCGTTAGAGAGGGGAGCCGCTAATTTTGAAACCTTCTCCATCAGACCAGGGATAAAACGATTTCCCCACACAGCAAGCTGACTTTGCCAGCCCACTAAAATCTCTGGCGATTCCCTTTGCAGCTCCATCACGAGGGATTGAGCCACTTTTTGCGGAGTTGTCGGCACCACCCATCGGAACCACTGAAAGTTCTTCACCATATCTGTATCGGTGAGAGAGGGAAGAAGGGCAATGACCCGGATATTGTGATCCGATAGCTCACTTCGCAGGGCTTGAGTAAACCCTAGAATGGCAAACTTGGTAGCTGAATAGGTGGCCATCGTCGGAGCGGCAATTTTCCCCATCAGGCTAGAGACATTGACGATCGTTCCTTGTCGCTGCACGGCCATGCGTCTCGCAATCAACCGAGTCATGGTGTACATGCCCATTAGATTAATCGCCATCTCTTCTTGAATGTGAGGCAGTTGAGACTGTAAGAAGGGGACTTGATGAGCAACCCCGGCACAGTTGACCAGGAGATGAACTGGCCCATAATCTCGCCACGTTTGAGCGACCTTGATGTTTACTTCAACGGGTTGGGTCAAGTCCAATGCCAGAGGAACCGCTTCGGCACCCAGAGCCATGATTTCGGTGGCGACTTCCATCAAGCGTGAATGAGTCCTGGCGACTAAAATGATTCGCTGTGCGCCCTGTTTGGCAAACTCCAGCGCGATCTCTCGTCCGATGCCACGAGAAGCCCCCGTAATGAGAACGGTCTTTCCCTGAATATTCATGTTAAAGCCTCCGATGCTGAGGTGTTCGAGTGTTCTCAGCCTTTGCTGAACGGATTGAGGGTGCAAAAAAGCTGAGGAAAGTCTTTGGGGACTGAATTGGCGCAACGATCGCTCAATCGACCTATCTATCTATGACTGCTGCTTTCCAGCCCCACAGCGCACTTCAGGGATTCAGGGGATGGGGTTAGAGTCAAAGATGTAAAGCATGAGACACAACTCCTAGCTGCAAGAATTAACCCGTAATCATTCGACCTGCATACCCTAGCAAAGGGATCAAGTCACTGCAACACTTATTAATAAAAAGGCTGGATTGTGATATTTCGCTATGAGACTCTCAGAAATTTTCGGGTTTTAAGGCAAGCGATCGATCCTTACCTTGCATCACAGTCATCGGTTCCTTCTAGGTTTGTGAAGGTCGCCCCAACTTCCTGAAAGATGAGAAAACCTCGAAACTGGAAGGCTATGTGAGCGAAGCTGAGATCGATCGCAGATGGCACAAGTTCTAGGGGGAAGTGAGAAATGATCAACAGCCTGGGATTTCTGCCAAATAAGGTGCCTGAACCACTGTTTCTATCCAGGGGTGTTCAGGATCAATGAAGAAGATGACGGCCCGACGAGCGCCATCGGAAGTATATGGCTCAGGGAAGTCAACATTTTCAAATCGAGCGATCCCATTTCCGTTAGCGATCACCGATGGCTCATCGTTACCCCAATCAAAACCCACGTAATATTGCCCTCCAGGACGCAAGTCTGGCACAGTCAACCCACTATCCCGGCAAATTGTGACTAGAGGCGGCACATAGTAGCCATACCCGATCGTCGCAGGCGTTGACGTATTCGCGCCGTCGCTGGCTGAAATTTGGAGCGGTAAGCCACTGGATGAGCGTTTGGGCTTAACTGTGAAAGTTCGATTTGCCCCGGTTCCACCAAACCTGCCGTACTCAAAATCATTCGGAAAGTTGGCAATGTTGCTCGTTAGTTGGATTTGATCAAGGGGTGTGTCTGGATCAGAAACCGTAAAGCTGATGGTCTTCTCGTTGGTGCCGTTAAAGGTTTGAGGCGCGATCGGGCTAATGGTTGGAGGTTGAGCGCCACTAGGGGAACCGCCCCCTTGCCCGTTTCCACTGGGTTGCTCAGTCGGTTCAGTGCTGGGTTGCCACTGGTCAGGATTGAAGGGCGCGATCGACGTTGCGAATGGCGGTGGAAAGTTAGCCGGGATGTAAAGTTGTTTGCGCTGACAGAGCAGTTGAGGAAATAAAGGTAGCGTAGACACCTGAAATCGAGCCATTCCACCCGTGGTAGTCGGTAAAGCGGGCTGATCTCCCAATGCTCCATCAGGGAATCTCAAAAAGCCACAGCGATTTGCTTTCAGGATTCGCAGCGGGGGACGATCGAGGGTTGAGATCTGATAGCGACGATTCGCTACTTTGGGCAGCACGACATCACCTGTGGAAGTTTTGAAGGGAGTCGATCGCGCTTCTTCCAGTTGTCCACCTTTGCAGGAAGGAACTAATTGAATCGGAAGGGGATTGGGATCGATCGTGACTCCTTCAACACGAATTTTGCCCACAGGTCTAGTTTTAGAACGTTTGATGATCAGCAGTCCGCAGGTATTTGAGGTGATGTATCGTGCGGGTGCAAAGTCGGACGCTGCTTGAATTGGTTCACCGGGTTGCAGTCCATAAAGGAACGTTGCGCCCGTGGTGTCTCTAAAGATGCGTCCCTGTTGAGTCGTTTGGGCGGTGGCAGTTTGGCTGATCAGAAGGGCAGTCAGAAGGGCCACGATGAAATATCTGAATCGTCTCATAGAAAAAAACCCCCTATGTAGGAGGCGATGGAATGAACACTGAAAACGTTTACAGTTGACCTATTGGTTCCAAGCTGCTCCTTCAGGGGTGTACAAAACCCCATTTCGACAAAGTGGTTCACTGGGTGCAGTCGAGATCGCGTTGATCGTCGTCGCTGTACCTGCCCCAATCTTGATCGAAGTCGTCCCTAATAAAGGAGCGGCAGTCGTGCCCCGCAGCGCTCCATACCCGCAAGCGTTGGCGCGAACCTTCCGAACAACATCCGCTGTGTAAATCGCTTCGTAGGAAGTGTTAGGAGTCTTAACCAAGATCACATCCCCTAAACCTGTCTTAAAGTCTGAGTTACGGGCTTCTTCCAACACACCATTGACACAGCGAGGAGCCAATCGGACGGGTAGGGTTGCCTGATTAATTGTCATGCCGTCTACCGACTTCAAACCTGACAAAGGTGCAGAGTCCGTGTCCTTTAAGGTAACTAGACCACATCCATTTGCGGACACACGACGAGATCGATCGGCTCCCGTAAAAGTCACATCGATTTCGGCATTAGGAGACTGCTCACCTATAAAGACAACGGGTTGATTTGTTGTGGGGTTGATGGTCTTGAACACGTTGGAGCCAGAGTAGGATTGAGCCGAAGCAGGTAAAGCCGACAGAGTAGACATCGCCAAAAGTGCAGCCGCACTAAGCTTTTTGAGATCCATGATTTACCAAAAGAGTTAGGGTTGGTTTCCCGCAAATGGGAATGCTGAAACCTGTATTAACCAAACCCCAAAGCACACATCGAGGGAAACACGGATGAAGCGTAAAGTGTTGATGAATTTGATTCCAGTTGGGGCGATCGTGATCATTACCAGCGTGATCGGCTTGCAAGCATGGCAAAAATCCCAGGCAGCGAAACCCGACTATGAAAACTCATCAGCAACTTACTCGGCTCGTTCTAGGGGCCAGCTCCCTGAAACTAAAACCTATCAGGTTAAGCGAGTCAGTGATGGCGATACGATCGTGCTAAAAAATGGCGACAAGGTAAGGTTTTGCGGCATCGATGCGCCGGAGTCAGGACAGCCTTTTGGAAGGGAATCAAAAGCCAATCTGCAAAAGCTGATTGATGCAGCCAGAGGCCAAGTGATGGTGATGGAGACAGACCGCGATCGTTATGGGCGCATTGTTGGCGAAGTGTTTGTGAAAACGTCTGGCTCAGAAGAAAAGTATCTCAACGGCGAACAGGTAAGGAGTGGGTTGGCTTACGAGTACAAGAAATATTCAAAGTCCTGTCCCAATCGAGACGCGATCTCAACGAGTGAACAACGCGCTAAGTCAGAAAGAAAGGGTGTGTGGTCAGGCAATTATCAACGTCCCTGGGATTACCGACGTAAAAACTAATTTACTAAACGTTTTTGTACAATCCCCCTTGTGTCAGGCGTTTGAGCGTTGTAGCAAAGAAAGACTGCTACTCCTCGACTCATGAAACGCTTCCTTCTCACGGCATTACTTTTGTTGGCTCCGCTTCCGGTTCAGGCGGCAAGCTTGTATCGACCTGCAACGACGCTCGGAAATGTGATGCTGACCCCAGATACCTCACCGTATCTCCAACTTTGGACAGTGGCTAAATCTCAATCGGCTTCTGTATTAGGAGGGGCGATCAATACCAATCTTTCAGCCTATGGGACTCAAGGAAGTCTCGCCATGTTCAAGATCCAGCCTGGAACCTATGATCTGACGTGGCAGCTAGAGACGATGGAAACCGCGGGGAAGGACAGGTTTCTGATTTGGGATGGAACGCAGATTAGCCAGATGATCAACAGCAGGATTGCCACGATCCGTTATGGGGGGAAGCAGATTAGTTTGTGGCAGACCAGCCGGATCGAAACCACGACGGGCAACGTTGCCTTGACGGTGATGGATACGAAGGACAGGGCTGGGATCACGTTTCTGAAGATCTTTCGTTTTCGCAAGGTGCCTGAGTCGGGAGCGATCGTTGGGGTGTTGTTGGTTGGGGTGCTGATGGTGGGGAGACGGAAATGTGTAGGGAGTGTGAAGCAATAGATAGCGATGGTCAAAGATTTTGGGACTGTTAACATCTAGACCAATTCATCTAAAACTCGCACCAAATTGAGTTTGATGGCGGATGTGATTCTATTTATCTTTAATTAATAACAAAGTCTTAAAATAGAACAAAATTACCAAAATCTTCTTGCTAAAGTTGCAACTAAAATCATTAGGATTGGGGTGAGAGCTTGTGTTAATTGATTTTGTATGTGTGGTGTTTACATAAAGTTGGGAATGTTAGCACAGTGAGCGTTATAACAGACTCTATAGGGTGCTGGTTTTAACCTCATCGTATAAATGATCTTCCGTAAAAACTCGTGACCGATTCCCTGGAAATTTCAGACTTAATTCGAGACTTAAGAAAGCGCTTAAACCTTACTCAGGAGCAGTTTGCGTCTCGATTAGGAATAACTTTTGCAACTGTCAATAGATGGGAGCGAAAGAAGTCCCGACCGTCTTCCCTCGCTCAAAAGCTACTCCTTGATTTGATTAAGCAGATGGGAAAAGACGGCGAAGATCTGCTAGCAAGGTATTCAGTTATCAAGCACGGCTAAAGAACCCCTTTTTTGAGTTTTAGGACGCTATAAGTGTCCACAAATTCATGTGTCAAAAAACAATCATTCCTTGTTGATTACTTGGTTTGGCTAATCATTCTTTCTAAAAGTAAGAATCAAATACTTTTGTGCGGCTCTTTCTGTTAGACAACAGGATTTTCTCTCATGGCTCAAAGCACTTTTTCCAGCAGGGCAAATTCTAGTCAGCGACAAGCGATCGAAAGTACCGAGGGCGCACTATTGATCATTGCTGGGCCTGGCTCCGGGAAGACTTTCACGCTGGTTGAACGAATTGTTTATCTCATCACTCAGAAAGGTGTAACGCCTGAAAGCTTGCTGGTTGTCACATTCACTGATAAGGCGGCCCAGGAACTCACGACCCGAATTTCTAATCGTTTACTCGAACTCAATGTTCGTTTCAACCTAAATGAGATGTATTTGGGTACGTTTCACTCGATTTGTCTGCGCTGGCTAGAGGAGCATCGGGAATTTACCCGCCTCAAGCGCAACTTTGTGATGATGGATCAGTTTGATCAGCAGTATTTTCTGTACTCTCGACTGTCTACCTATACGGCGATTCCAGACATTGAAGCGGTAATCGGTAAGCCGGAACAAACGTCTTGGGACAAGTCCTCCAACCTGCTGAAATGGGTCAACACGGTTAGCGAAGAAGCGATCGATGGCAATACCCTTCTAAATGCTGCTGACATGGAAGTGAGAGCGCTCGGTGAATGTCATGCGCTGTATCAAAAGCATTTAGAGGAAGAAAACGCCTTAGATTTCTCAACGATTCAGTTTGAGGCATTGAAGCTGCTTCGTCATAATCCATCTGTCCTCGCTGATCTCCGCGCCAGGATTAAATACCTGATGGTGGACGAGTACCAAGATACCAACACTATCCAAGAGCAAATTGTCAGCCTTCTTGCTGGAGAGCAGCCGAATCTCTGTGTCGTGGGCGACGATGACCAGGGCTTGTACCGCTTCAGAGGAGCAACGATTCGGAACATTTTGCAGTTCAAAGACAAGTTTCCAGCAGGGGAATGTCAAGAAGTCAAACTGACCACAAACTACCGATCCTGCTTGACTGACAAAACTCAGGAAAGCGAGAAAGGAAGCTAGGAGGGAAGTAGA
>NZ_JBJPHU010000155.1:0-13864 GCF_052939515.1 Phormidesmis sp. 146-33 | reverse complement strand
AACTGGTTTGCTGACTGTTGTTACTGTACTCCATAAACCTGAAATGTGCTGTAATTCATGGTTCACTTATTACAGGGATGGCAAACCTGAAGGTGATGGTTGGAGCCTTTTATGGGATGACCCGAATCCAAAACCAGGTAGAAAAAACACTGGAATCATTGCGCCGCAATATTGCTGAACCGGATGCCCTGCGACAGACTCAGACACAATCCCAACAAGTTTACAACTGGCTAATTCAACCAGGTGCGGCAGCGATCGCTCAAAGCCAGGTCAAAACCCTGGTGTTTGTTTGATTGTGGGACTAGACCAAGCCCGTCATGGCTTCTCTGGACTGCCCTATGTCAACAATGGGTTAAAGCAAATCGGCTCTGAAGTGCAGAGTTAGATATTGCTAAATCAGCAGTTTACAACCCAGTCATTTCAAGCAGCAATGAACTTGCAATCATTCTCGATCGCCCATTTAGCTACCCACGGTCAATTTAGCTCAAAAGCTAACGAAACCTTCATTCTGGCATGGGATAAAACAATCAATGCCAATGAACTCAATACCTTGCTGCGATCGCGAGATCAACAACAATCACAGCCATTAGAACTTCTGGTTCTCAGTGCTTGTGAAACCGCCGCCGGAGACAATCGGGCAACCTTGGGACTCGCAGGAGTCGCACTCCGGGCAGGCGCACGCAGCACGATCGCATCGCTGTGGAGCGTCAATGATGAATCAAC
Source organism: Phormidesmis sp. 146-33 (assembly GCF_052939515.1). NCBI lineage: Bacteria > Bacillati > Cyanobacteriota > Cyanophyceae > Leptolyngbyales > Leptolyngbyaceae > Phormidesmis > Phormidesmis sp. 146-33. The sequence goes on along the minus strand of NZ_JBJPHU010000155.1, from coordinate 13,141 downwards.
TGCGCTGCTGATGAATCAGTTTTATCAAACCCTAATTAACCAGTCTCAACCGAGAGCCGAAGCGCTGCGTCAGGCCCAGCTCAAATTACTACAAATGCCAGAATACCAGCTTCCTCTATTTTGGGCCCCTTACGTCTTGATTGGCAGTTGCCTATAACCCTACCCAGATGTTATTGGTGACCAGATACAGGATAAGACACAGATTAGAGTCGGGCGAGCAACCTGGATCATTTCTATCTTGTACATTCTCGAAGGATGTGAACAATCACATCAAGGCAATTTGGAACTTTATCTACGACTACAACGAACAACGACGACAGACGATCGCACAGAGTCCGCTTGTTTTCCCTATCCTTTCCTAAATGGCACTACCTGCCAATGACTTGCAAATCAGACTCCATCTCTAAAATTGCTTGCAGTCCGGTACGCATGAGACTTTGCGGATCAATTAACATGACTTATTGTAATATTTAGAACCCGTGTTGAAAAAATGAACGATTCCTGATTAGATAGAAACAATCTCGATGTTATGTTGTTCTAGTTCCTGTACTAGTGTATTGATCGCTAAAGCTTAAAAACTGTACAGGGGGTGTGGAGTGGGACGACGAAAGCGATTGTTTGTGGCAAAATCACAGTTAGCAAAGATCTGGTATCTGGCAGCCCTTGCATTGCTGCAATTTTTGTGTGTCATTGCTTGGGGCGTTTTCTCAGACGCTCAGGGGATTGCTCAGATCGCGCCAAATCGTAATAGTCCCACGCTCATTTCTCAAACGCTCATTTCTCAAACAAAGAGTGAGAACGTTTCGACAGCGCTTGTTCGTGCCCAAACATTGAACATCCAGGGGGCAGAGCAACTTGCAGCCGGACAAGCAGAAGCGGCGATCGAAACCTGGAAGCAAGCCGAAGCCGCATATAAAGCAGCAGGGGATAAATCAGGCACACTAGGCAGCCAGCTAAACCAGGTGAAAGCCCTGCAATCTCTGGGTCAATATCGACGCGCTAGAACAACTCTAGAGCAAATCAATACCCAACTGCAAAGCCTGCCGGATTCTGCTTTGAAAGCTGATGGACTCAGGAGTGTAGGGATCACGCGATTTCGAGTGGGCGATCTGAAAGAAGCTCAATCAGTTTTGCAGTCTAGTTTAACCATTTCTCAGCGCCTGAATGCAAATGCGGGTCAGAGCTATACGCTACTAGCCTTGGGAAATGTCACCAGGGCACTCCAGGAACGTGAGAAAAAAGACGGTGGAAAAAATGCGGCGAATGAAGCAATCGCTTTCTATCAACAAGCCGCTACACTAGCCCCTGATGATCTAACGCGATCGCAAGCCAAACTGAACCAGTTGAGCCTTTTAGCCCAAGCAAACCCAACCCTCGATCAAGCTCCTCTACTCGCAGAAATCCGATCGCTGCTCAAGCGTCTGCCCCCAAATCGTGCATCAATCTATGCCCAGGTCAATCTGGCAGAAAGCCTGATGAAAATGAGCAACCAGGATCAACGAGACATTGCACAACTGCTCGTCAACGCCACTCAACAAGCGCAAAAACTCCGAGATTCTAGAGCAGAAGCCTATGCATTAGGTCAATTGGGTCATCTCTATGAAACACTGCACCAATGGTCGGATGCTCAGAAAGTAACGCAACAGGCGCTGCAAATGGCTCAAACAACTCAAGCGAATGATATCGCAGTCTCCTGGCAGTGGCAGTTAGGACGAGTTTTTAAGCAGCAGGGACAGATACAGGATGCGATCGCTGCCTACAATCAAGCAGTAGATACGCTCTCAACCTTACGGGGCGATCTGGTGGCAATGAATCCGGAGGTGCAGTTTTCATTTCGAGAGCAAGTTGAGCCAGTTTATCGCCAATTGGTGCAATTGCTATTACAAGACAATCCAAATCAAGCAGCGCTACAACGAGCCAGAGAAGTGATTGAAGCACTTCAACTCGCAGAACTCAACAATTTCTTTCGAGAAGCTTGTGTAGATGTTAGACCTGAGCAGATCGATCAAGTCGATCCGAATGCAGCCGTTGTTTACTCGATTCTGCTGCCCGATCGCCTGGCAATCATTCTGTCGCGACCGGGGCAACCGCTTCGTTACTATACTCCTTCTGCACCCTCGGATGCTAGTACGATCGAGAAGGCATTTGATGACCTTTTTGCAACCCTCAACCCATTTATTGCGACCACAGACCCGCTCCGCCCAAATCGGCAACTCTATGATTTATTGATTCGTCCTATTGCCAAAGATCTCGCTCAGAGTCAGGTCAAAACTCTGGTGTTTGTTCTGGATGGTGTCTTGCGAGGGGTTCCGATCGCAGCCTTACATGATGGTCAACAATACCTCATTGAACAATACAGTATTGCTCTATCTCCTGGTTTGCAACTCTTACCTCCCCGTTGGCAACGTCGCTCTCCAGGCGTAGCAGTGCCTTCAGACCAGTTGCAAACCCTGGTAGGAGGGGTATCCGAGGCTCGTCAAGGATTTTCGCCGCTTCCGGGTGTGGTGAGAGAAATGGAGCAAATTTCCGCATTGGTTCCGACAAACGTTTTGCTGAACAAAGCCTTTACGCGCACCCAGTTTGAAAGTAAAGTCGAGTCGGTTCCGTTTCCGATCGTGCATCTTGCCACACATGGTCAGTTTTCGTCTGAGGCAGAGAAGACGTTTTTATTGACCTGGGATGGACGAATTAATGTGAAAGAGTTTGACCAACTTCTAGAAGGTCGCAATCGCCGCGATCGCAGCCCGATCGAACTGTTAATCTTAAGTGCCTGTCAGACTGCAACGGGCGATAAACGAGCGGCTTTGGGACTTGCAGGAGTCGCGGTTCGATCTGGGGCACGCAGTACGATCGCAACCCTTTGGTCAGTTCAAGATAACTCAACGGCGATTCTCATGGCGCAACTCTATGAGGAACTGCGTCAGCCTGGAATGACAATAGCCGAGGCACTGCGTCAGGCACAATTGAAGGTGTTGCGAGGTTCTGGAGAACCCGCTTCGCGAACGCCAGACTACCAACAACCTTTCTACTGGGCACCCTTCGTCTTGGTGGGCAACTGGCAGTAAGGGCATCGCTCCAAGAAATGGGAGCTAAAGACTAAGCTCTGGCTCCCTGACAATCTTGCGTCAGCCCTGGCATTGAGGATGTTTTCAGGGAAGTTCTTTGATGCGAATATTCCGAAATTGCACGATTTCTGTGTGACATTGTAAAGCTAGATAGCCTTCTGTCAAACGGGGTGCGGCAATGTTCGTTCTCGATACTTCAGTGCCATTGAGAAAGACAACGATCGAACTGTCTTGCGCTGTAATCTCGAACACGTTCCACGATCCATCAGGTGTAAATCTCGGACGGATTACCTTACTCATTCCTTGGGTGGCAGGAGCAAGGGTATAAATCGCACCTGTTTTCTCCCGAAATCCACCAAAGACGGATTGAGGATTTCTGTCCGCTTTGAAGTTCTTGGCAGTCTCGTCTATCTGCACTTCTGTACATTGATCATAGAAGGAGGGATCAAGATTTCTTCCAGCAGGATCAGGAATGCGGAGAAAGATTCCAGAGTTCGCCCGAATCGAAAAAGCCTTCCACTCTAGACGCAGAATAAAATTTTTGAATGGTTTGAGTTGGTAATAGAGTAAGCCCAAACCCCCCCCTCCTGCTTGCCCTGCTTCAATAATCGGAGGCTGTCCTGAAAGGACTAAAGGTGTAAAGTTAGGTGCCCCGACGGAACGCCAGGCTCCATCGAAACTACCGTTAAATAGAGACTGAAAACCAGCATCCCCATCTGCAAAGGGCTTCTCTTCTTGATACCGTTGGGTAATACCCAGGGCAACCTTACGAGCAAGCGCCAACCCAGTGGGGACTGGATTTGCAGAACCAGCCGTGGGGAACAAAGCTTGATCAGCGCAATAGGCATTCGCAACATGATGGAAACGCCCATGCACATCGGTTACAGAGGTCTCTGGGTCATCTCCCATCCAGAGGGTGCCGCACTCGTGATAAGTGGTCCCCATGCCATCTTCGCTCGCGGAAACGAGATGGATGTTGGAGTTAGCACCATTACTCTCTGTTTGCCCAACCTCTTCAACTGAAACATCGGCTAAACGAGCGATAAACCTGAACGCGGCTGCTCTCTGGGCACGACGAAGTGCTAATGCTTCTGGTGTTTCGACAAGTTGAACAAACCCTTCTGGATTGTCAAACCGATCGCGGATTGAAGGGCTGGTATCCATCCAACTGGTGGTTCCACTGCGTTGCCCTCCAACCTCTACAGGTGCTTCCCGATCGCCGAAATCTTCCCCACAGGTTCGTATCCCAACGGTGATCCATTCATTGGCATCTGGTTCGCCTTCCAGTTGTCTGATCTTTTCCAGCAGATCATCTCGATCGGGAATGAGTTGGTAAAGTGATGCTTCCGCACTTCCCCCGCCATTGGGAACGGCATAGAATTGCAAGTGAAAGCGTCCAGTGAGACCCTTTGGTCCGAGGTTGGTTGCAGTTCCCTCAATGTGTAGCGCTGCCTGTTGTAAAACATCACTCCCACCACTCTTTAAGATGTCCTTCAATTGCTGGATATTGCCGCTTTCGTCTTTATATTCCAAACTCTCTAGATGAGTTCGACGGATTTTCCAGACATAGTTCCCTCGGATGTGAACCATCAGGTTCGCTCCCATGCGTTCCTTGGTCAGTAACGAGGGGCGAGGAAATGAGTTCAGAGCGATTCGAGTTGAATTAATACAGTTCGCTGCTAACACAACCATCCCTTGTTCTGGGAGTGAGATGTTCCGAACGACCTCGCCTGTACCAACAGGGTCGTTGACGGCAATCCTCACACTGCGGACAACTCCTTCCTGGGTTTCTAAATTTAGAACCGTCACGTTGGGCACTAAAAATAGATAGCGATTTTGATCATTGTTGTCTGAGTTTCCAATATCCTGCCGAATTGCACTTAATAGACCGGGCAAACTGCTATATTTATCCGGGCTAAACAAACCGGATAATTCAGCTTCAACTTTGACGGCAATCGGAGGTTGCAGCACACGATCGATGGAATACTGATCGGGTAGATAGGAGAATGGCGTGACTTCTTCAGCGCGAGCACGTTTCAAGAGGGCTTCATACAGCAGCCCGTAGATAAAATCTTTCTCTTTCCCACCTCGATCGAGATCGTAATCTGCTCCAATGTCTTGGCTGACGAAATGATAGCCCTGTTCGCTGTTGAGGAAATCAGAGACTGATGGGGACCATAGAGCCAAATCAGCAGCAGTCAAAGAAGGTGCCCACCCTCCCCAAAAAAGACTTTTCCCTCCCACACAGCGATGATGAGGACGGAATTTTCCACCAAAGTCGCGGCGATCGAATTCGTTCCCATCCTCTCTTTCAGGTGTACCATCTGCCGTTAGGATGCGGTACTGTCCTTCTGGGAGAAGCGGTGCAAGTGGTAATCCATAAAGTCCCCCCAATCCAAGGGGTAGGTTTTGGAAGTGTTCGGGAATGAGAAACGGACCTTCTTGGAGGACGAGAATTTTCGGGCGAGGACGACCCCCTCCAAGATTTTTTGTTTTGTTAAAGAGGTCGGTTGCACAATATGCGCCATACATTCCTGCACCAACAACAATAATGTCAAAACCACCTGGCGCGGCAGCTAGAGCTTCATCCAGGGTATTGCAAACAAATCTGGAAAGAGCATCACGAGTGAATGATGTGTCCTGGATACCCCCAATGGTTGGAACAGGTAGCGTGGTTAGTTTTTGCAATGGCATAGTCGGGTTTCCTTGTTGTAGATTAGACAACTCATACCGATTCGGAATTTGGAATTCGCACTTTGGAATTGGAGAAGCATGATTTATCTACAGTTCAGCGGTTTGATCTGTAGTGGTTGCTCAGAAAATTAGTATCACTACCGGAAATACTGCGATCGTATCAACACTTGAGTTTCAACTGAGTTTCAACAGTTCACGCGATGTGCATCTAGCATCGTCCTATGGGAATTTCTGAGCAAGAATTTCTAAGCAAGAATTTAGTTACACACCGCGTAAAGTTTGTAGTTGCCATTCAATTCTTAGTCATTGTTTCATGGCAGTCAGGGAATAAAAATTTCCAACCCAGGTTCAAGAACAGTCGGGTCAGGTCCTATCCTGTCTCGATTCGCCTCGTAAATCTCCAGGAACCGGTTGCCATCTTGATAAGCTCTCTCAGCAATCAAAAACAAAAAGTCACCTGGTCGCACAATATAGTTTTTACCTGGTTGTGGCTCGATGTTCTGCGGTAGGATGGGAATGTAAAGTATTTGCCCAGGTAAGATCCGATTACGGTCAGGTCCAATCACATTTTTGTTGGCTTCATAGATGAGGTTGAAAACACTGCCATCTCCATAAGCTCTCTCAGCGATCGAAAATAGACCGCCACTGTCACTTGGTTGCACAACGTATGTTCTGCTAGGGGTGGGTCGTGAAATTTGCGGCGGGGGAAAATTTTGAGGTAGGGTGGGCAAATTCTTGAGGAAACTGATACTTGGCGAGAAAAAGTACTCACCACCCTTCAGAGTGACAAAGTTGCCAAAGTTCACATCGACTTCCTTGGTTGGTTGATCCCGCTCTTTTACCCAGTTTTTAGGGGGTTGCGGCACTTCTCCAATCAGAGGGTCACGTTGATCGGGTTGGCTATGACCGCTGACTGCATCCAATCCAACTCTGTTGTAATTTTCATTTTTTACCTTGCGAGACTGGGACATATCGGGTTCAAGGAATCTGGGATGGTTGCTCCAGAACCGTTGCATAAATTCAAACTGTTCCCAAATATCGGATTGGTAGCACATGAATAGTAGCCCAACACCACCTGTAGGTAGGTTATTGAGGTCGCCAGAAAAATCGCTGAATTGTCCGTAGGTCATGCCCCGTCGCGCAATCCGATGTCCAAGCTCTTCCGCATCGTTCTGAGCAAAGGGTCCACCTTGTCTGACTGATTCCAGGCGGGGATTGGTTTTACGAATATGAGCCTGGAAGGGGCATTTTAGTCCAACAGTATCTTCAGAATAGTCAAAGTCATTTAAGTTAGTCCCTCCAGCATTGGGTTCGATGACCAGTGGAGTTCCATCTTCAAAGCGCCCTACCGCCATTGCACCAGCCTGCTGAACAGAAATCCCTAATGCTTGCCCCAAAGCTGCTTCAGCTTTCTTGAAGCCTTGAACATTTTGCTCAAGTTTGCGAAAGACAAGAAAACTACCAAAGCTAACATTTTCAGTACCAAGGGGATCTGGAACCAGGACAAGATTGAGTGGAGCACGAAAAAGCTTCTTGGCAGTTGCCCCTGCTTCCGAATTTAAATCTTTTTTGAAGAAGAGCGGTTGAGCAATATCATCTACAAACCCAAAATGCTCAAGCACACGCTCCTTATTAAGACTATTTGGAAACTTTTGACGTTTCGTCTCCGATCGCTCGATCGCGGCTACCGTCGTAATATCTTTCAGCTTTTGAATCACCTCTGATTCTTTGTTGCTCAAAGCTGTTTGATCGTTCGCCGCCAGAATGATTAAAGCATCAATTTCTGTTTGAAATCCTGGCTCCCAAGCACTAACAGGTGGGTCAAGAAGTGCATACTGTCGCGTTTTCATCCCGTCTTGGAAGACATCAGCATAGTCAATGTCGAGGGTAGTTAGGTTAGGTCTGGCTCGATTCCGAAGATTGACACCTTTGGGTTGCATGGAATCAGGGAAACCTAGTTTTTCATAGCCAGAGGAAGATAAAGAGAAGTGGACAAATACGCCACCGTCAATTCCCCTCTCCCTGTAAGCATCCGCATCATCTGACTGCTTCTTGGCTGATGTGATTTCTGCGGCGAATTGGGCAATCCCTTGCCTGAGTGCAGCAAGTTGGTTTCTGTTTTCTCTCGTATTCGGAAAAGTCAAGAAAATTTGTACAGAGTTGTTTCTGCCATGCCCTTTGAGAATGTTACCTTGCAAGTCTTGAAGCGCGTCTTGATACTGCTGTTCAGTGTGGTCGATCGGTCCTTTGTTGAGATCCAGGGTCATAGTCTACTCCTTCAATTATTGAGATGTTAGTATTGAGTGATTTCTCTGGAAAGGGGCAATTTCAGCAAAAACCGGAACGATTAAGAATAGAGGAATGTAGCAGATAAGGCATGAGTCTTGTGTGATGGCGCATCATTCAGCTATCGAGCTTAGTATTAACTTTTAATTCACGGATAACCAGGCAAAATCGATCAGTGAACCCGCAACTTATGTGATTTGCTCGAAATTCATTGCACGCTTAACGATCAGAAGCTTTTCAATGAATCGCAAGTTAGGGATTGAGTGGCTGATATTAGCTGGTGCAAATACAAAGCATCAGACAAGATTGAAATAGTCGTTTGGGTTAGCGATCACTCTTATTTATGAATCTGCTACACGTGCTGCGGCTACATGAGCAATCGGTTTGGCTTGATGGCTTCAATCGTGAATACGAATTGAACAGCAAGCGCGATCGCAGTTACGCTTTGAGCAATTGTTGCAATTAATAGAACAGAAACAACAATCTGTTCGCTATTTTGATTAATGTCCGATTTTAGGAACTAGCTTGTCGCAGTTCCGTAATTCAGTTTTCAATTGCACTAACAAATTGAGCAGGTTGCCTTCCACATAGGTTGGTTCTAGTGAAACTTCTGTTTCTTGCTGCTTGAGAAGTGCTTGTAGCTGTTGCTCGATCCCTTGCTGATGAGAAAAACTTGCCGACAGCCGCGCGATCACAGGCTGAATAATTAACCGCTTTTGGGCTTCCTGAATGTATTCTTTAGCTTGTTGCTTCATCAGAGTATGAGTTTTAAGTCGATCGAGATCTTGCATCTCGATTTCATGACAGACTTGTTGAACAAGTCGCTCGGTCAGATAGTCGATCACAATCGGTTGCAGTGAAAACTGTTCTCCATTTTTTTCAATCCACGATCGTCGCATCAGCGAATAGAGCATTTCTGGTAATGCTTGTTTGCCAACCTGGTTGACAATATCCTCGTCTAACTCTGCAAGGGAGACAGGTTCTCGATCGATTGCCAGCCAATACATCACGTCCTGCTCGATGTTTGACAACCGCTCGAACTGTCGCTCTAGCAAATCTCGAATGTCGTCAAAGACGAGAACGCCTTGATGCACAAATTTCAAAACCTCTTCAAGTCTGCCGTTAAATAATTCTTGAGTTGCGACAGCTACAAGCTTGAGGGCTAGCGGATTCCCGCCATAATGTTCGATAAGATGATTCCATTGTGCCTCGGTGCCTGTAAATTCACCGTGATGCCGGAACAATTTCTGTCCTTCAGCGGTGTTAAGTCCAGTTAAGCGCAAATCACGCACCTGCGATCGCTCTCCCGTCAGTAATGCGATTTCTTTAGGCTTTTCCCGCCCCGTGAGAATAATACAGCTTTGGTGTGGGACTTCACCCAACATGCGAAACAGTTGCCCATACGCCTCATAACCAGGGCAATATTGCCCCATCCGTTTTGTATTGCTCAAAATCGACTCTACATTATCTAAAATAAGCAGACACCGACTAGTCTGCAAGCACTGCATCAGGTAAGACAATTTGCCTTCTATACTTGCAGGAATGGAATCATGATTTTGTGGCTGTAACAAAGATAGTAGGATACCTTCAACAAAATCCCCTAAAGCAGGAGCATTTTGCAGCGATCGCCAGACAACATTCTCAAACTGATCTTGAATTTGGAGTGCCAGTTTCATAGCCAGGGTGGTTTTTCCAATTCCACCCATTCCTAACAAGGTAATGAAGCGGCAATGCTCCAGACAAATCCATTGATGCAATTGCACCAGTTCTGCTTCTCGACCATAGAACACAGATACATCGATCGCCATACTCCAATCTGGTTGCTGTATGGGGTCTGCCTCATCCAGCCCAATCGGTCGCACACAATCTTCTGGATCAAGTTGCAAACCAAAGCTACGCATCAAGTATTCGATCGACAGCTTATCAACGGCTTTCTCACGTTTTAGAATTCGAGCAACAGTGTGGATGGATAGCCCAGCGCGATCGCTGAGTTGTTCTTGGGTAAAGCGTCGCCCCCAATTATCTGCTACTGCTACTTCCTGCATCGCTTGTTGTAACTTGAGCCAGCCATGAGATGTTAGAATCACCCCTCGTTCAGCCCGCTTAGTAGAAGACGCTGAAGACATAAATGCACCCCATTGCTATAGTTCCTCACATACTTACAAGACACCTCTGTTGCGATCGCTGTTGAACTCGTATTGGTGATGTCTACCCCCGAATCTGAGCCATCATGGCTGCATCATCCCAATACGAAGAGACTTGCTGAATCTTTCCAGACTCGTGCATTTCAAACACACTAATTCCTTCAGCAATGCCCTGCTTCCCGCTCTTTCCCAACCCTCGCATTGTCCATTTCACTGCTGCTCCATTGCCTGCAATGAAGATGTGATCCTGAGAAAGCTCCAACTTCTCAAACGCCATTGAGAGCAGTCCAAAGAAGGCTTGAGCATTCTCACGCGCTTTACTGGGTGGATTGCCAACCGGATCATAGATAACTGCATCTTCCGTAAAGTTTTCCGACCATCCTGCTATATCCATTGATTGAAGACTTGAAAAGTAGGATGTAACTAAATTCTGAATCAATTCAGGTGACATTGAAATTCTCCTCCACAGTGGTAATTTGATAATTGTAAGCCATTCTTAACTATGGTGATTTTGAACTATCCTACTAGACTTCTAAGATACTGACTGCCCACGATCGCTTGCCCAACGAGATCGATCGGTAACTGTGGGATATCCAGAAGCTTTGCAGGTAAAGGAGCGACACCAGAGAGCCAGCCGCGGCTTGCTGTGCCAAAAATCCCTAGCAACAGCGCTCCTTTTACCTGCCGAACCGTCAGGACTGCTGTCAGCAAGATCCCAGCGATCGCAATCAAGGTGGTGGGCTGTCTTAAAGAGCCTAAAGCAGTCGTCGTTGCAGTGCCAGTGACAATGATGCCTGCTCCCAAACTTGGAGGCGCGACCTTGCCAGAGAGCGCAATGTAAGAGAGAAATAAGCCTAAGCCAACTACCATTGCCATCATGAGCGCAATTTTTGACTTATTCATAAGAAATGACAGTGTAGTAGAAGTGGAGTTTTGCTCTGTTTAATGCCATTGATCTAAATCGGTTGAGAGTTGCATGAAAGCATCATGTCCGTAGAAGTTGATCTTTCCAGGTAGCGCGAGCGGGCTATCTTGATTTGCTTTCACGCTTTTGTTTGCTTGCTTATCATCTTGACGTTCCCCCTAAGATTTTGAAATCTATAAATCTCATACAAAATCTCATAGTCAAACTCATTAAAAACAATAGTCCGGACAGTTTTTTGAACGACTCCAAAAGGCTTTCAGGAAGTACAGTTCCAGCATTGAGCTATTTTTCAAAGTTGGCTCTATTCCTGACTTTGAAAATAAGATCCTGTCCCACGAGCGAATCAGGGTTTGAACCTGAAAATCTGCTCAAAATTTGTCCGAAGTATTGTAAAAATAATGTTTTAAGTCATAAATATTACCTGTGTTGACAATCTCGATCGAATCTGCTTAAATCACCGCAAAAAGGACATTGAAATCGCGATCGCAGCTCTAATGTCCCGTTGAAGCACATCATTGAGGATGCACTATGGTTCGGTTTTGGATGCTGGGATTGGGGCTAGTGAGCGGATTTGGGCTGAGCAATCGCGCTTTCGCTCAAGTTGTGCCGGATCAGACCTTGCCTGTGGGAGAGCGATCTGTGGTAACAGATATCTCTTCGAGATCGCAAGTCTCCGGCGATCTTAATTCTCAAATCAACGGCGGCGCAATTCGAGAAACCAACTTATTTCATAGCTTTCAACAGTTCTCTATCCCTACGGGCGGCGGTGCTTCGTTTAACAATCCAGCAAACATTACGAACATTCTCACTCGTGTCACTGGAAGTAATGTTCCTAACATTGATGGATTGATTCGGGCAAATGGAACTGCAAATCTATTCTTAATCAATCCAAACGGGATTGTATTTGGTGCAAATGCTCGATTAGAACTTGGCGGCTCATTTCTCGCGAGTACAGCAGAGGGTCTAAAGTTTGACAATGAATTTAAGTTTAGTGCAACGTCTTTTCAAAGGTGGCTCTGTACAATGCCCGGAGGTGCTGGGTGTCGTGTAACTTTTTAGCACCTTAAGGGACAAGTAGATTTTCTGTCGAGTCCCTCTAATCCTGTTCTTGTGATATGGAGCGGTAAAAAAATAGGAAACACCAGAGAAACTGAAAAAAGAGTACGATTGCTGGCTCGAAAGGAAAGAGTGGAGACATCGTGATTAACGCACGATCGCTTTCCCTGATCAACTCACCAGTATCAGCTAGTACCTTGGGTGAAGGAGCAAGCGGAAATTTGACCGTGAAAGCCACGGACTTGATACAACTCATTGGAATATCAGCAGATGATGAGTTTCCCGGCGGCTTGTATACTCAAACTCGAAGTCGTGGCAATGCAGGGAATTTAAGTATTGAAACGAGAAATCTAATCGTCCGTGATGGGGCACAAGTAGCAACTGCTACCTTTGGTGAAGGAGCAAGCGGAAATTTGACCGTGAGAGCCACGGACTCGATACAAGTTATTGGAGAGGCGGCAGATGGGACTGGTAGTGGCTTGCTTGGTCTAATTGGAAGTTTTAGCGATGGCGATGCAGGGAATATAAGCATTGAAACGGGAACTCTCATCGTCCGCGATGGGGCACAAGTAGCAACTGCCAACTTTGGTGAAGGAGTAGGCGGGAATTTGACCGTGAAAGCCACGGACTCGATACAAGTTATTGGAAGGTCGGCAAATGGTCCGTTTCCCAGCGGCTTGTTTACTCAAACTCAAGGTCTTGGCGATGCAGGGGATTTAAGTATTGAAACGAGAACTCTCATCGTCCGTGATGGGGCACAAATATCATCTGGTACTCGTGATGAAGGAGCAGGCGGGAGTTTAACCATTAAAGCCACTGAATCGGTACAAATCATTGGAAGGTCGGCAGATGATCGGACTCCCAGCGCCTTGTTTTCTCGAACTGAAAGTCTTGGCGACGCAGGGAATTTAAGCATTGAAACGGGAAATTTAATCGTCCGCAATGGGGCGCAAGTATCATCTGGTAATCGT
>NZ_JBJPHU010000154.1:0-13900 GCF_052939515.1 Phormidesmis sp. 146-33 | reverse complement strand
CCGTGCAGCGAAGCTCTCCTTCTCCGACAACGATTGATAGTATCGTTTCATCTGGGCTTCTATTGGGGCAGGGTAGGATTGCATCATTTCACTCGTGATTCATCGATCTCTCTATCTTACAGATACAGATAGTAGAATTACACCTTATTTAATTCACGATCCTAGGTGGAAAAAGTCGATGAGGTGCAAAGTTGCTCTTAATCTTTTGTTAGGTTGTGATGTGGTTTTTCCATTACTCAAGGCTCACGACGTTGAACACCTTTTCTACAAGCGAATTGACTTTAGAAATTGCCGAGGCTATGAGATTCCATTTCTTGATTTACTTCCAATGAATCCAGTGACTCATCGGCAAATTATCACACCACTAAAAGATGTTTTGTGTTCACTACTTGGACGCAAACTAGGCAACGCAGTCATGGCTAATTGTTTAAGGGGTTGTTTGCTTTTTTGGTATGCGATCGCACTTAGTCCTTTCCTACTTCTTGCTAATATTTTCAAGAGGTAAAAATTGATGAAATTTGACTGTTGTCACCGCAATATTTCCAGTAGCCTTTACAACATTGGCTCCCTCTTTAAGGATTGGAAGGCTCCTTCATTAAGCAGTCACCAACTGGATCGTTGGGTCGCGAGATTGAGACGTGGATATCGCCAGATTTTTGGTCGAAGGGTCTCAATTGGCTAAATAAATGGTGTGATTGGTTGCCGCTGCAATTTTAGACTACTCCCCTTTTGGGTGGTCGGTGCAGCGCTTGGGGTGAGCGAAAGGATGATGTCAACCCGCTGAACTTGAACACATTACAGGAGTCGAACAATGCCGCAACGTGTTTATGACGAACAAGGGCTAATTTATGCCTTCTATCAACGCCTGCCAGGTCAGGAGAATAATCCGCTCTACTTGTCCATTCAGACTCAAATCGCTCAAAACTTTCCTCAGTCAATGAAATTTGGCTTGACGCGGTTGCCTGTAGTCAATGAGTTGCTGCAAGTCGATCGCTTTCTGTGGCGTGTAGAGGGAATCATTCATCAATCGGTCGGTTTAGAAGCTGCCCCAGATGACCTACTCGCTTGCCTGCCGCCACAAGTTGCGATCGTTCAACTCTCCTTCTATGGAGTACTGGGTTAAATCGCTGTTGACTCTCTGGAATTGTCTCTGCTTGCATTCTTGCTGTTTCACGCGCTATTGGCGAAACTATGATTGTCACGATCGCAGCTGGACAAAATCCCAGACTCACGCTTGATCCTCGCGTTCCCATTGCAACAATGACTGCTTTTATCGCCCAAGTCAGTTTAGGAGATACCCCGGTTACTTCACTAGCGTATAAAACAATTTTCGCTGTGGGAACTACTCTTTTTCTGATGACTCTAGCGCTCAATGTTTTTAGCTTCTGGTTTGTGCGTCGATTTCGGGAGATTTACGAATGACTCTGATCAATTTCAAATCATTGAACTCTAACAGCTCGCCTTTGTTTACGGCATCGCGATCGATGCGGTATGGTCTAGATTGGTTGTTCGCGATCTCGACTTGGGCGGCGATTTTTATCGCTTTGGTTGTGTTGGCAAGTCTGCTGATTGATGTTGCAGTCGATGGAATTCCTCGCCTCAATTGGGCGTTTCTAACAAGTTTTCCTTCCCGCCGTCCGGCTGATGCAGGCATTCTTTCGGCTCTAGTTGGCAGCTTGTGGTTGCTTGGGCTGGTGATTGCGATCGGGTTTCCCGTTGGAGTGGGAGCCGGAATTTTTTTAGAGGAGTTTGCCGATCGTTCTTGGCTGACTAACATCCTGGAAATCAATATCAGTAATCTAGCAGGCGTTCCTTCGATTATCTATGGTCTACTCGGCTTACAGCTATTTGTGCGGGTGCTGCAACCGATTACAGGCGGAAGAACCGTTCTTTCTGGTGGGCTGACTCTATCTCTGCTAGTTTTACCAGTGATCATCGTAGCAACGCGTGAGTCACTTCGGGCTGTTCCGAGTAGTTTGCGTGAGGCTGGCTTTGCTTTGGGAATTACTCACTGGCAGGTGCTTTGGGGATTGGTTCTGCCACAGGCACTTCCAGGCATTCTCACAGGCACAATTCTGGCTATCTCACGAGCGATCGGAGAGACCGCATCATTGATTACGATCGGAGCATTGACCTTCATCGCGTTCTTGCCACCCTTATCGATCGAAGGCTTACGCACTCCATTTACGGCTTTGCCCATTCAGACCTTCAATTGGGTGTCTCGTCCCCAGCCTGAATTTCACACTAATGCTGCTGCTGCGATCGTTGTGCTGATGGCGATCTTGTTGTGCATGAATGCAACGGCGATCTACTTGCGAAATCGATTCTACAACGCTAATCAATAGCAGGTCTAATGTTTCAAGCGCTCTCAAGAGCCAAGGGTGCTTGGAACATAGACAATTCTAAAGTTTGAGCAATACTGACACAGCGATCGTGCAAACTCAGTGTTAGATCAGTGGAATAGTGCTCAGACGAGCAGGTTTTGAAACACACCCCAGTCTAATCTCCTGCATAAGCGCCTAGTAGAGCAATTCATGCAGGAGATTTCCTTAAACTTAACAGGTGGTTTTGAGATGATACATCACTGCTGGAGAAAAGCCTGCCCAGAGCGGCGTATTGATATCCGCAGTTTTCAGTCCCTCTGCTGTCCAATGATTGCTATTGCGGACAATAGAATATCGTCCTGTTGCTTCATAGAATGCTGTTCCAGAGGCAGGATCAGAGAGTTGAATTAACTTACCTTGTTCAGTTCTTTGAAACGACTGTTTGACAAATTGCATCAAGGCTAGATAGTGCGATCGCTCCACTCCCACACATTTCACCTCATCGTGATTGGGTAAGCGATCGTGAGCCTGAACTCGCAATGCCGCCAGATTTGGGAAGAACAGCGCTCGAAATCCTCTAGGGATAATGTCTTCTAGTCGAGTCGGAGGATTCATGTACCAATTGCGCTCTCCCCACCCAAACCCAATGTACTGAGAACGGGTAAGCGGTTCAGGTAAGTATGTTCGCCAGTTAAAAGCATCGGTTTGAACTGGAATAATAAGGTTAGTGTGAATATCCGTTCGAGTCACACATACTTTGTATTGACAACCGAGGCGAACTTGAGAACCCCATGTTCTAGGAATCAGTGATCCGATCGTCAGTAAGATTGGAATCGGCAACAAAAGACTGACAGCAATTGTTAAGCATCGTTTCAGCTTCATAGTTTAATTCAAGTTTGTGATGCCGAGATAGTTTCATTCACAGCTAAAGGAACTTTGATCGGTTCAGGAATGGGTTCTGTGATCATAGTTTCGAGAGCAGTTTGTAGCGTTTCGGTGAGGTCTACGATCGCGGCAGAGCGATTAGCGCGATCGCTTTCCCATCGGTCTGATACTGAGATCGCTTCTCCAACCGTAAATTTCACTCGTCGTAACCCAAGCCGAGGACGCTTTGCTGGGTTGCCCCGTTTCATCCGTGTGACGCACTCCCAGAGCAAGAGAGCGATTTCAGCGATGCGATCGAGACTCGGTTTCTCTGCAACATATTGTTCTGTAAGGTTGAGAAAACTCTCAGTCCAGTGCATATGCCATAGATACGAACTCGCTTCAGCGGCAATTTGGTCGGCGAGTCCCCGCTCTACTGAAGATAGCTTGTTTAGCTGTGGTAAATCACTGCGATAGATTCGTGTCCAAGCTGCTTGCTCAATCCGATGTCGTCGATCGATAAAATCTCCCTCTGGAGCTATCCCGAAGTATCGTTCTGCAACACCCAAGGCAACATCTAGAAGCACTTGTAAGCGATCGCTGATTGTTCCCGTTTGGGGTAAATTCTGATGATAGAAATGATTGTAAAAGTCTTCCATCTGTTGCAGTAAGTGATGACTCAAGCGATTCAAACGATAGTAAAACCATTCTTCACTATCTTGACTAATTTCGGGATGCGGTTGATCAAGTTTGGATAATCCACTATCGACTTCTAGCTGGTCAAACAATCGAACAAGTGCAGCCTTTGGTGTCCGAATATAGCGATATTGAATCCCTACCGGAACTATCAAGACTTGTTCGGAACGTCCTGCCTTTTGCAATTCTTCGACAGTCCAGAAGCCAAGACGGGCAATTCCTGGCTCTAAGGGACTTAAGCGTTCATTTTGCCCGTTCACGGCTCCTTCTGGAGCAATTGCTAGCGGAAACTGTCCCTCGATCGCAAGTTGACGCGCCGATCGTAGCCCAGCCAAATCAAGTTTACCGCGTTGAATTGGAGTCGAGCCTAAGCGCGAGAATAGCCATCCTGCAATCGATCCGGCCCAGAGTGGAATACCACGATCATACAAAAAATGCACATGAACAGGCGATCGCAATCGGATGTTGTACTGTAGTGCGATTTTAGGTAAGACACGGTTGATTAAGTGCAACAGGCAAGGGGGATCATCACAAGTTGGATGACGAAAGGCAATCAGTAACCGAATCTTGCCAAGTTGAAATTGCTCATAAAGCGCGGCGAGATGTTCGATGTTTTGGGTTTGAATTTCGCTGATTCCGTTTTGATGGAGTAACCAGGACGGAAGAATCTGTTGCACGATCGAGAAAACCCAAGGCTTAAACTCAGGAGACAGGAACTCCAAAGGGGGCTGCACAGTGTTCGTTGCCATAAGACATTACTTCAATCAAGGGCGTTACTAGAAGAAAATTGTGTAAGAAGTTGTTCCCCAGCACCCCTTCCTTAGTTCCACACTTGAAGGAAACTGAGGAGAGGCACAAGGAACAGTAACAAGGTAATGGAGGAGCAAAACTTTTGGGTTAGTCGTACATTCCAGCGATCAAATCAGCATAGTGTTGCTCAACCTTGGCACGACGGATTTTTAAAGTTTGCGTTGTTAAGCCATTATCCGGAGAAAATGGCTCAGGTACAAAGCGAAAATCTGTGATCGAATAAAGCGATCGCGGACTTGCAAACTGTTGCAGTTCTGTTTTAATCAGATCGCGAACTTGAGGATAGTGGATCAATCCATTCTTTGGAACTAAGGACAACTTCTGAGTCGTTGCCCAAGCTGCGATCGCGTCAAAGTTTGGATAGATCAGTGCAGTTAATCGCTTTCGATCCTGCCCAATCAACACAATCTGACTAATGTAAGCACTTTGTCGATAGCAATTTTCTAAAGGTTCTGGCTCGACGTTCTCGCCATTAGACAGCACGATCGTATCTTTTAGTCGTCCAGTAATGACGAGATCACCATCAGGTGTTAACCAACCTAAATCCCCGGTATTGAACCAGCCATCACTAGAAAGCACTTGGGCTGTTGCTTCTGGATTCTCATAATAGCCGTGCATGACTTGTGGACCTCGTGCTATGACTAATCCGGGTTCTCCCATCCCCAAAGGCTTATGAGTGTCTGGATCAACAATCTCAATTTCTGTTCTAGGTAAAGGATGACCCACTGTTCCCCGCACATTTCGGCTCATACGACGAACCGTTAACACTGGTGAGGTTTCGGTCAAACCATATCCATTGAGAATCTCGATTCCAAGAATCTCGTAGAAGTTATCAAGATACGTGGGAAGTGTGGCTCCACCCGTGATTGTGCATTTAAGCTGAGGGGCAATAGCAGCACGAACTTTACGATACACAAGTCGATCGCCTAAGCGATGCGAAATCGATAAAATTCGGCGCTGCAACTTCGGAAGTTTCTTGTTTTTGAAACCATTGTCCAGATGAACGATCGATTGACGAGTCGCAATCCTTTGCTGAACAATGTGGCGTTCACTTAAGTGTAAAAATATTTTGACCATCGCTTGTGTCATTCGGCTTTTCTGCTGAAACTGCTGATGGATTGCTTCGTAGAGCAATTCCCAAATTCGAGGAACTGCGGCTAGATAATGAGGTTGCTCGGTTTTCAAATCTTGTTTGAGGTGTCGTCGATCGCTGTAAACAATCATGCAGCCCCACGATAGTAAAAAGTACTCACAAGCACGCTCATAACAATGCCAGGTTGGAAGAATCGAAAGCACCCGTTCTCCAGGGTTGGGTTGAACTGCAACATCAAAATTCTCGATTTGATGCATCAGATTCCCGTGAGTCAGCATTGCGCCTTTGGGATTGCCCGTTGTGCCTGAAGTATACATAATCGTGGCAAGCTGCGATCGCTGAAACCCTCGCATTACATACTGACCCCGCCCTAATGTGAGCAAATCATTAAAGCCAAAGCAACCCTTTTGAACCTCATCCGACAGCAGAATCACCCGCTCAATTTCGAGATCAACCAAAATAGACTGGAGTTGTTTCCACGTCTTTAAGTCCTGCAAAATCACGGTTGTGCTACCACTATGACGCAAAATGTACTCTAGTTCTGGCAAAGGTGCGATCGCACTCCGAGGAACATTTACAGCGTTTGCAAACAAAGATCCCAAATCCGCAATCAACCAGCGCGGCGAGTTTTCTGCGATAATCGCAACTCGATCGCCGGGTGCAACGCCTAACGCCTGCAATCCACCCGCAAAATTGAGCACTTGATCAAACACTTGGCGATAGGTCATCTCAACAATGGGCTGACGATGCGGATCTCGAAGTGCAATGCGATCGCCATAGTCTCTCACCAAGCGTTTCCAAACGGTAAATAGCGTTGCCTCGATCTTCGTCTCTTGAGTAATCACTTCTGGTGCGAGTTCAGCTTGCATAGTTGTCTCCACTTTGATTTCGGAACGGGTATCCCAAGAAATAACTAGCCCTAGCTCACTAAGGTAATTTTGCCAATCTGCTATAAAAGCATCCTGCACTGTTGTTTGCATTAGTTTGGCATCCACTCCCCTAGAAATGGAATGTCAGCAAAATCCCAATTCTGCTCGGTCTTAACAATTTGGTTTGTAGCAGCATTTACATACACTTCCAAATCATTATCGAGTTCGACTTCCCAAGCTAGTAGATCGTTCTCGCGCTCCAAGGTTGCATCAACGGCAGCAGTTCCCGGATTCGCGGCTAGAACGGTTTCAACGGCTTGAACTAGGCTGACAGAAGGAGCCATGTTGTGAGGGGATGCTTGTGCCTCTTTAGGCTTGAACCACAAAGCTCCCGCAACGATGAAAACTCCAGCCCCAATAGCACCTGCAATTTTTTGGTTAGCGTTCATGATGTTAATTCCTCAGTTTTGGAGGTCGTTGTATTTCTTGTCCATATCTCCAAGTTAGAAGGAAAGATTAAGAAAACCATGAGAAGGCCGGCTAATTTTCCACTTGTCCGATCGTAACAATGTAGAGCGCCGCTTCCTGCTGCCCGTCAAGCTCTAGTAATTCATTGAGGGAGTTATCTAGAAAGGCTCCGATCGCGCAAGCTCCCAACCCTAATGCTGTTGCTGCTAGATACAAGTTTTGTCCTAGATGCCCTGCTTCCATCAGAACATAGCGGTAAGTGCGTTCGTGATATTTCCACCGTGTTCGCTGAAAAATAGCAGAAATGACAAAGCAAACATTTGCTTGCGCTAAAAAATCTTGTCCTAGTCCTGCGGTCAAGATCGCCGCCCGAAAATCTCCTTCCTTCAATCGCTCTAATCGATGATTTTGAATTGCATAGTGATAGATTCCTGAGGGTAATTGTTCTACTTGATGAACAAAAACATAAATCTCCAAGGGATACAATGCACCCGCAGATGGAACTGCCCGAAGCTCACGATTTTGATCAGTAATTCCTTGAGCGAGATGGAGAACTTGCGATAGGTTCGGTAAAGATAACGCAGCATTGGTATAGTCGCGCCTCGATCGACGAGTCGTAATCGCAGTTTCCAAACTCACTTTGTCAACATTTTGCGGCTTCGGGAGTTCAACTTGTTCTGCGTCCGGGTAGGTTTTGTAGCGTGGAGGCTGTTCGCCCCAGTTAAAGAGCGCTCCCAAGGCTTGTTTATACCCAGGTTTACTCCACTCATGGTAAAGAATCCCCATATCTTGATGCTCCGGGGTTTGCGTCCCTTGAGGAAGTAGTCGTCCAACAATGAAGCCTGCTGCGATTGAGACCACTGCTGTAAATAAATTTCGCCGTCCTGTAGCTGGTGTGGACTGATGAACTGGATGAGCCGATGAACGGTGCTGCGAATGATGCCGGAAATGATGCCCCCAGTATGCTTTAACTCGGTTCCAACTCAACAAAAGATGCAATACTGCTACTGCAACCCAAGCGTAGCCAACCTGCCCATGAAACGCGAATCGATGCACTCCCTGTGTATCCATAATTATGCCGCTCACCAGTAGATAGAAACTACCGATGA
This sequence comes from Phormidesmis sp. 146-33, assembly GCF_052939515.1. NCBI lineage: Bacteria > Bacillati > Cyanobacteriota > Cyanophyceae > Leptolyngbyales > Leptolyngbyaceae > Phormidesmis > Phormidesmis sp. 146-33. The sequence goes on along the minus strand of NZ_JBJPHU010000154.1, from coordinate 5,667 downwards.
TAAGAAAGGCAATCGCTAGATAATTGAGATCAGGCTGTCTCATAGCAAATCAAGCTAATGTACTTGTGCTGCATCATAGTTCTGAGTCGGCGACAACTTCCAGTGTGTATTGCCCTCTAGTTTTAAAACGTAATGATGATATTGCAGCAGGCTAACCCGATGTCCCACACTGATAAAGGTAATCTTCATTTTCTGAAGCTGTTGATACAACTGCTCTTCGTTCTCTAGGTCTAAAGCACTCGTTGATTCATCTAAAATCACATAGCGGGGTTGAGCGAGTAACAGTCGAGCAAAAGCAAGCCGTTGTTGTTCTCCTAATGAGAGCGTATTTGCCCAATCTAGTTCAACATCAAAACCGCCCACTCGATCGAGAAGTTCCGCCAGATTCACTTGTTCTAAAACTTGAGAGAGTGTTGCATCGTCAACCTTGCGATTGGCTTTGCCAAGCTCCAAAGGCTCGCGGTGAGGATACAGGAGTTGCTCTCTGAGTGATCCCAGCACCATGTAAGGGCGTTGCGGCAAAAATAACATTTCACCCAAAACGGGACGATTGATCTGACCTAGACCTGCACTCCATAACCCGGCGATCGCTCTAAGTAACGAACTCTTACCAGTCCCACTATGCCCGACGATCGCTAAACTCTCACCCAGATTGATCTGCAATGATAGATTCTTAACTAGAGTTCGCTGATAGTTTGGTGTCAGGAGTGTGACACGATCAAGCGATAGTTCTTCTGCTTCAATCGTTGTGATCGTTGTCGATTTCTCTGTTTCCAGCGTAGTGGATTCGATCGCTTCTGCAAAACTACTCAAACGGTTTATGCCTGCTGCAAATGCAGTCAAGTTTTCAAATTGGCTCACCACGATCGAGAGTGCCCGGAAAATCTGATCGAACGCGATCGCGGCTTGCGTAATGGCTCCAAAATCGGTCTGCCCTGCAAAATAAATCGGTGCAACAACGATATAGGGCAATGCTCGAACTAAAAAGTTATAGCTATTCGTAAAATATCCTAAGTTGCGTTCCCAGCGAATCAACAGATCAAAATTCCGCAAAGCATCCCCAAATCGGCGTTGAAGTTGGGTGAGTTCTACTGTCTCTCCTTGGTAGAATGCGATCGCTTCAGCATTGTCCCGAACGTGAACTAGACCATAGCGAAAATCCGCTTCTTGTTTCAGTTGATTAAAATTAATGCCAACGAGCCGCTGTCCGATCCAGGCTGTGATGATTGTCCCAACGATCGCATAAGCAATTAACGTTAACGATAGTGTGACTGATATCGAGAGCAATACACCTGTAAATGAAATTAGAGTGATGCTCGCAGACAAAATGATCAGCAGAAAAGTTAAGCTGGTTCGGGAGAAAGCCCGAATATCATCAGCAATGCGTTGATCCGGGTTATCAATGGCAGAGTTTGAATTGATTTGATAGTAAGCGCGATTGTCCAAGTACTTTGCAAGGAAACGATTGGTAAGCCATTCACGCCAGTGTAGACCTAGCCGCTCCCGAATGAAATCAAACAGAACAACGATCGGCGTAGCAATGACCAAAAGTCCGCCATAAAGGGAGATCGATCGCCAAAACGTACCACTATCTCTAGTATCTGGGAAACCTGCTAGTGAAGTATCAATGTTTCTGAAAATGAAGCTAATGCTAACATTAATTCCGTTTACCAGCACTGCGAAAACAATTAAAGTCAAAAGCAACCTTCTCGCTTTCCATTTTTGCTCTGAGAACCAGTAAGGCTTTGCAAGCTTCCAAAACTTCCGCCATAGTTGTCGATCGAAGCGATTTAATCTACTTGTTGTTTCACGCATTGCAGGACACCGAAAAAGTTATGCTTCAGACCATAGCAGCGAAAATTAAGAAAATGATGAGAAAGATTAGGGACTTGCCAATAAATAGAATCCCAGGCATTCTAGAGGAAAGCCAAAGGAGTTCCTCTGCATGATGCCTCAAGCCGCCCGTCTAGAGCCGCCGTAGTCAATGTTGAGCGAAGCCGCCAAAGCGACGTTCAAAGAGGGTGTGACCGAAATTTAATGTGTTAATTCTGCCAAGCTGAAACCACATTCATTGATCTTTGACCAGAACTGGTGCCACCGACCTTGCGAATAACTGAAGCGAGAGCTGCTTTGCAGGCGACGATCAACCAAAACGCGGCTCAGGAAGCTCAACTCATCTCATTCCAATCTGGCTTAAACCAACTCAAAACTCGACTAGAAGACGCAACCGAACGATTAACGATCGTGACGGGAGAGCGTGAATCGGTGAAACTCGAAGCAGACCGCCTGCAAGGACAGATTACCAGCCTGGAAGGAATCAAGAGCCAATGGGCGCAAAAGTTCGACCAGATGATTCTAGCTAACGCTCAAGAAGTCGATGCGTTGAACGCTAGAGTGAACGAACTGAATCTAGAAAATATTCAATTCAAAGCTCAGTTCACGAACGCGGACGAAGTAGCGAAACTTCGTACCCAACAAGAATTCTATGAGACACAACAAAAGTTGGAAGCGGTTAAATTCGAGTACGGCGACGTACTGAAAAAACATGCTGAAGTGGCGACTTTGTACAACTCGCTACGGTCGGAACACCTGGCGCTCAATGACGAGTACGTTCGCGAATTCACCGAATTGAATGAAGCTGTGTCAAAGGAACTGCCCACCGCGTTTCAAACGGTTTTGGACACTCGCGACCAAGAGTTGATGCGGCTATCCGGGCATCTCAATGTCTTGCTTCAACCGCAATACTTTGACGCGATCGGGGAATATGATCGAGCCAACCGACTGATCAAAGCTTTGTGGGAAGGAGAGTCTAGGGATCTGTCTAGATGCGTCTGAAATCGTGCCCTACAGCGATCAAACAGGCTTCGATGTGTATCTAAACTTGCGCGATCGTAAAAGCCGGGGGCAAGCCTTCATCGATGGGCTGAACCACCAGGGCAATGAGTTTTCTGTGCTATGCGGCTGTATTAAGGATCTGAAATTTGAATACGATCGCCTCAACCCGCATCGAGTCAAAACAGCGATGGTGTTCCGCAAACCTACTAAAACCGACTCGAAAGCAACGATCGAGAAACTCTGGATTCCCGCAGAACAATTTGCGGCAAAAGTGCCAAAACTGCTCAAGAAGCCAATGACGCGAGTGATGGGGTCAACTGGCGAAGGCAAAGGAATTTTCGTCAACCTACTGCTGGCAATCGAGGCAAACCAGGCAGTTTCCACCTTTACGCGGCTGCATGACCCAATGGACGATTCCGCAGAGGATCGCTGGAGCATCCCCAAAGCCTCCAAAGGAATAGCCGAAAGCCATAAAGCTGTAAAAGCCTTTGTTGCAGAGTTCGATCGTCGAGTAGAAAACGGCATTGCCCAACCAAAATCGCTCGACGTTTTCGATGAAATTGACCTTCTGGCAAATCGCGACAGCACCGTGAATAAATTGTTATTGAATTGCGCCAAAGGAATGCGGCACAACGGCATGAGAGCGATCGTGACAGGGCAATCTCCCAGTGTGGGAAAAAAGGGGCTGGAATGGGCAGATATGGACAACTTCAATGCCATTTATTTCGGCACTGCTATCTACACCGCGATCGACAAAACACTCACACTAGAATCCAAGTCTGAGGCATTGAGAAAAGAGTACGAAAAGCTCAAAGACTATTGTGATCGTCAAAATGAAGAATTGGGTTTAGACGGTTGGAATGAGTACCGAACGGGCTTAATTGTGACCCAGGGCAAAGCTTACTTTTTTGAGCTTCCGAATGCGGATTCAATTCCTTGTGATTGGTCAAAGCTGACTGAAAAATCAGCCGAGATCGCTGCTCACCTTGAAGCTAAAACAAACTCTAAGCAATCTCCTTTAGAGTGTCCTGAATGCGGTTCAAACAACTTGAGAAACAAAGGAAAGACCAAAGACGGTAACAGTAACTACATGAAGTGTGGAAGCTGTGAACATAATTTCAAAGCCAGTTTGTAGTGTCTTTAAGTTTAGGCAAAGAGTTTGGCAGGGTTGGGCGATCGCCCAACGCTTTCTCAGAACTTCCAGCACGTAATGCTTTCAAAAGTAGGCAAAAAGTGGGCATTTCCTCATGTCGGTCAAGTAGGCAGTGCCCAATCATGTTAAGAAACGCTTGTCGATTACTGTTAGGAGAAATGATCACGATGTACGGAACCCGCAACTCATCCATCAAAATCATGCTGTTGAGCTTTTTAGCAGGTTGGACGTTTGGAACCTTCTTCAACGTCATTCCTAAATCTTCACTTCCCTGGGAACCAACTCAATCAACTAACCTGAGAAAAGGGTAGGCAATGCTTAATTTCTTGCGCGTCTTCTTCTACCCATCCATCTCGATGTATGAGCGTCATAAACTACCAAAAGGACCCAGCATTTATTACTTGAGGCTGGGTAGAAAAATTGAGTATATTGGGCAGTCTGCCAGCTTGAAACATCAGTGGACAAACGAAGGTGATTGGAAGCACGGGCATGATGATTCTCCAGAGCGAAGGCTATCGATCGCAAGTCGAACCGAGTCGAACGATCGTATACATTCACGCGCTGGCAACTGCGCCCTGGAATCGAATCACAAACCCGGATCCCAATGGATTTCGTGCGGTGGGGCGAATTTTGTTCAAATTTGCTCAATATCGCAGCGAGGAGTTAGGCTATGGCGGACTGGTCGGCTTACATTCGCTACCCAGGTCAGAGCCGTTCTATCGGAAAATGGGGATGCTCGATGGGGGTACGGATGCAGAGCGCGGAGACTTAACGTATTTTGAGTGGTATCGCCGTCGTCCTTCGTTGCTCGAAGCGATGGGCATTGAGATCGACACAGAAACCGAGGAACAAGCCGAATAAATCGCAGCAGGAGACGTGAATGAAATTTACAGTGACCGAAGCAGAAGCCCGACAAATGGCGCAGTTTGAGGAAGAAGTAAACTGTGATATCAGTGCGGGTTCAGATTGGGGCAGTGATTTTGATCAAGTTCTAGAGTTAGTGCTGACCCAGATCGATAACGCAAAGCTAACTGAGTTGATATCTGAGCAACTTGGTCAAGTGCTGTCGCTAGAGGAAGTCAAAGAATTAGTTGCGAGTTTTCAAAGCCAAGTGCGTGAAAAAGTGGCTGAAAAGCGACTGGTTGATCGCCAGCGCTGATTCGGTAAAGCAACGACGATCGCGTTCTTAACACTTCATGCCTGACTCCATAAAATTCCCCAAAGCACTGTACGTAAGAACTGTAGAGAAAAATCGTTGTTTGCTTCCAGCGCCTCATGAAAATTGCTCGGAATTCACGGCATTGCCCATACCTTTCTCACTGCTCCAGAGATTGAGCGCGAGTGCCTGTTCGCCCTGCAAGGTGGACTTGAAGAAGCAGGCTTTCTACACATCCAACCTGACGAGTTGGGTATTGCCCATAGTCCGCGGTGTTCCGTCCCGAAGGAATGCGCTCCGGCACACTTCCCCGACTGAGCGCCGCAGATGTTCAGGATAAATGGGAAGAAGCGATGCTGCTCGCTTGGTGGCGTGAAGCCGCGAAACTCTCACAGATCAATTGCAGCGAAGCTGACCCTTCAGGCGAAGACCAGACGGTTCAAGGTTTCTCGGTTGACTAGTTCGGCATTAAACGAACTGCATTCCTCGAAGAGGCTGGCATTTTGTGAAGCTGATTGAATCC
>NZ_JBJPHU010000153.1:0-13948 GCF_052939515.1 Phormidesmis sp. 146-33 | reverse complement strand
TACTTCCCTCCTAGCTTCCTTTCTCGCTTTCCTGAGTTTTGTCAGTCAAGCAGCGCGCCAGAGTGTAGCGTTGATGTTTTCTCATGGACTGCGGCGACGGGGCTATATCAAAGTGCAGGAAGACTCGGCTCACTATTGGCACAAGTCATGGAGTTGTCGTGTCAGAGACGATCGCTCAATCCACTCCCTGTTCTCTCTGACTTTGCGAATCCCAGAGGTAAGTCTAAACGTCTCGAATCACTGAACTCAGCGTTGTCAGTGATAAAGAGTGTGAGCAAGCCAGATCGAAAGGGGAAAAATCACAGCCGGAGAGCAGAGAGACGCATGAGGGCATCACTGCTGGGCAACTGACCCAATTCCCCTGCTTGACTGACAAAACTAGGAAGCTGGAATGCAAGAGAGGACAGTGAACTCACGCTTCAAGGAGTCGCGTTGTCGCTTGGAGGCAAAAGCAGGAGTCAGGTAAGCCCGATAGAAAGCGACTTGGAGGCAAAAGCAGGAGTCAGGTAAGCACGATAGAAAGCGATAAATAGAGATCTCCCATTGTTGGGTGATAGCCAGTCGAATCTAGTTCCAACCGAGCTTGAGGTAACTTAGCTTTGTACCAACTGACAGAGCATTGATGATTACCTATGAAGTCCTGAACATCTCTGGCGTGAGGGGATTAACGGATGCTCAGAAAGTGGCGCTCAGAACATTGGGTGCGATCGAGCCGTGAGCTTAAGTTAGTGCTTTGCAGGCTTAACTTGTCTGGTCTATCGCTAACAAATGCCACAGACTGAAAGAGTCAGTTGCATCAACACCCCAGGAGCTTTTTCATCATGGCTATTCACTACACCAACGCTCAAATTCGCAGCATTCTTAACGGATTGGGGTTTAGAAGTCGCATTTTTAGTGACGATCGTACCAACCCCAGCTTTCCCTACACCGAGGACAACAGTCCCCTGACCGACCCTACAACTCAACATGCCATCCGCAAATTTCAGACGGAATACAAGCTGGGAGTAGATGGAACTGCGGGTTCAGAGACCAAGGCAAAACTAGAACAGGTGATGCGAATCCTGCACAGCGAGTTGAGGGCCCTGGTTGATCCCAGGTTTCCCACGGATCAGCCCTTTTACGGACTGCAAACGATCGCGACTATGCGAGCTTATCAACGTCAACTCGCTGAGGATGGCATTGCAACGCTACCCGTGCGCGAAAAGCTGTATGAAAGCTCTGACAGGACGGTAGCAGTCGAGCTAGCTGAAAGTTTGGCAGTCTAAACAGGAGTCTAATATGAACATTACACTCGATACCATCACACAAGCTGTGATTGAGCATGGCGATCGCGGTCAATCTCATCCGCGCCTGTATGAAATTTATACCAGTCTGGTTCAACATCTACATGATTTTGCGCGGGAGGTAAATCTCACTGAACCAGAATTGCAGCAGGGACGCAATTTTACTAATCAGGCAAGTCACCATACGCAAGAGATTCCAACGGGAGAAATCTATATGTTGACGGATCTACTAGGGCTTTCAGAGTTAGTAGAGTTATTGCATGATGCCCATCGTGGCACAGAAAGCAATCTAGAAGGCCCGTTGTATGTACCAAATGCACCAGAACGACGGATGGGCGATCGCTTAGGCATTGATCCAGAAGGTAGCATACTTCTTCTGTCAGGTCGGGTGTTGGACTTGAACGGTGAGCCGATCGCGAATGCGCTACTTGATGTTTGGCAGCCCAATTCTAAAGGACTGTATGACATTCAAGATTTATCTCAATCCCAGGGAAACTTTCGAGGGCGTTTCACCACAGATGCTAGTGGTAAGTATGGGTTTGAGACTGTAGTGCCGATGGGTTACAACGTGCCAGCTAGTGGCCCCTCTGGAGAATTGCTGAGGTCGCTGGGACGGCATACCTGGCGAGCGGCTCACATCCATTTCAAAGTTAGTGCCCTGAATTATACGTCGTTGACCACACAGGCTTTTATTGCGGGTGATCCCCATCTTGATTCTGATACTACTTTTGCCGTGCGATCGGCAATTGTTCAACTTCAAAAGCACGAAGCACTGGACGAAAAGGCCCATCCAAGTAGTCCGTTCTACACGACCGAGTTTGACTTTGTGTTGAAACCCGCTACTCTGGCGGAAAGCCACAAAGCAACAGCCGAACATTATGCCTACGCAATTGATGCCCAATAATCCACTAGTTGGAACGTGGAAGTTAGTTTCTGCCACTGCTATTCATTCTGATGGAACTAAAATTCCAGCCGTGTATGGATTGAATCCAACTGGCTACATTACCTACACATCGGATGGTCGCATGATGGTGATGTTTTCCAGAAGCGATCGCTTACCCTTGAGCCGAGAGATACGATCGCCCTTGAGCCGAGAGATTCAATCTATACCCGTTGAGGAACTTGCTCAAGCCTTTACAACATTCAATGCTTATGCGGGAACTTACACACTGAACGGCAACACAGTCATTCACCAGGTTGAAATTGCATCGATTCCCAATCGAGTTGGGACGACGTTGATTCGCACCTTCATCTTGACTGAGAATCAAGTAGCGCTGAGAACGCCACCCATCATGAGTGATAGCATTGAGCAGTGCTTCGAGTTGGTCTGGGAGCGCGTTTAAACAACAGAAGTGCGATCGTGATTCATTGCTAAAGTGAGATTGTGCCGTTCTTGATTGTGCTAGAAACACCCTTGATCGCAACTAGTCAAACATTTCTATCTCAGGAGAACACCTTATGAAAGCGATCGCATCAAAAATAGTAGTGATCATCACATTAACCGCTGGTATAATTGGTATGTCAGCCGCACTTAAAACATTGCTAATTGATACGGAAGCCAGAGCATCCTCTCCAGATGCAGCCAAACAACATCAGCAAGAAGTGATGAATCGATGTCTGCAAGTGAGCCGATTGCGAAACCCTCAACCTGTTGGCAGTATTGTCACCTTTGGGGATGATGTCGGCTACGATGCGCTGATGGTGCGAGGCAACTATCCTCAACCCCACATGAACAATCAAATGGGGCAATCCCTCTGCTTGTTCAACCGTCGAACCCGGCAAGCCTATAGCAGTGACGCTGGTCAGCCTAATCGCTATACAAGCCGTCGCTCTGGATTCCAGTTTGACTATCCTGCTGGCTTTGTGGTGGAGTCTAAATCATCTTCAGGGAAAGGAGACGATCGTTCCCTTGAATAGGTTAATCTGTGGACTCAGCATGATTATGACGGAATTAAATCGAACGTCACGCCTACCGAATTGCCGCCCAATGTTAGCGTCGCCTTGCAGAAAAATCCACAACGGTTGGGGTTGTTAGATTGGGTGTGGCGAAGGCGAAGCAGCCAATTTGTGTCGCCTGCTCGCTTTACGTCCTTAACAGTAGCAGGGCAGACTGCGATCGCGTTCCAGTCAACTGGACTCTACGACTATGAGAATGTGGTACTGGCAATGCCCACTAGTTCAGATGTCATGGTGATCAGACTGTCCAAAGACGGTTTGCCTGAGCGCAATGCTACCTATCGCCCTGTCTTTCAGCAAGTCATCTCTAGCCTTCAGTTTTCAGCCAGATGACTCTTACGGCTCACTCAGATCTTGCACCAGTCTCAACGAGTGCCCGACCACCCGCCCTGAAATCAATTTCGGGCTAATAGCTAAAGTCCGCTGAAGATTACTGGGCAAGCGTTTTAACCTATTTCAATGGGTTTGGGCTATTGGCCGCGATTTCTGTTCTCCCAAATTACTTAGGGCAATGATGGGAAGTTTTGTTCCAATTTCAGCCCTGCTATTTTGTTTCGCACTTGCAATGACTCAGGCAAAGTTGACGTGTCATCACTGCGATCGTACCAGCTATGTTTGGATTGGGATGAGTCTATTAGGATTGATTACAGCAATTCTCAGTGCGATCGCCGTAGGGCTTCTATCGATTACTCTGTTTCGATTGGATGTGCTGCAAAATGGACAACATGGCGCGATCGCTTCTATGGGAATGGTGGTAATTTTTACTGTGGTTATGACGCTATCGCAATGGATTATCCTGCGGCAAAGCGTTACGGCACCAGTCCTGCAAGCCTCTCTCAACGTAGTTCTCGGAACGGCGATATGGCTATTGTTTGTATCGAGAATCTTAGAGTATGAAGACACAGTGCTGGGATTGCCCTTATTCGCTGTCCTTTCAATTGGTTTGGGCGCGGCGCTAGGAGGCGTAATCCACAAAGTTTTGAACCTTATAGATTAGGACGGCTGACAACTGGACTCAAGGACTCAGAAACTACCATGACTGTCAATGCTACTGCTACCCTTCTGTCTGGTCATGCTCCGATTCCTGCCAAAATCAGGCAGATCGTTTTCGTAATTCTACTAGTTACCTGCGCCACAGGCATTGCCAATGTCTTTGGTCGGTTTGATCAACTGTGCCATCTGGCAGCGACCTACTATCACCGATACCTAGCCCAAGCGGGATTATCGGATAGCTTCTATGTTTGGTATTTTCTATCGTCAGAAACCCTACTAGCGCTAACGTTTGCTATTACTGGCAGCATTATTGCTCTCCACCCATCGACCACCTGGGTCACACTCTTTGCGGCGATCGCGCTGATGCTATTTGGAGTCACGGTGCCACCTCCGATGCACGCTCTAGTTACGTTGCAGGGTTCTATCCATCCAATCTTGTGCTTTGTCCATGCGATCGGCTTTGCGCTATTTGTAATTTTTCTCTACATCTTTCCTGATGGTCGATTTGTCCCCCGCTGGACGGGACTTCTTGCGGTCGTGCTGATTGCTTGGTCAGTCATGTGGCCCTTTTATCCACCACTCAATCCTTATCGATGGACTCATACACTTCCTTTTCTAGTACTCAACTTCTGGTTTGCCACTGGCATTGGGATTCAAATTTACCGCTACACACACATCTCTAGCCCAGTACAACAACAGCAAACTAAATGGGTAGTGTTTGGCTTAACTGCGGCAGTTTTGGGAGATTTTGTGACTCATATTGCCTGGTACATCTTTCCCTCGTTGGAGAAGGGGCCAGACTGGATGCTACAAATAGGCCATCAACCATTTTTTATTGCTTCACAGCTACTTGCCCCCTTAGCGATCGCGGTCTCGATCCTTCGCTATGGGCTGTGGGAAATTGACTTTATTATCAATCGCGCCGTTGTTTATGGGCTATTAACCACTGTTCTAGCGGCGGTTTGGACTGCGATCGCAAAGCTATTAGAGTTGGCATTCGCAGAAGTGATTGGTGAGAGTGCAATTCCACTCGTGGCGGGTTTGGCGGTACTGGGAGTTGGTTTAATTTTTGGGCCAGTTCGCCAAAGGCTGGAAATCTGGGTAAATCGTCATTTCTACCCGCATAAACTAGATCTAAGCCGCGATTTTGTTGAGTTTTTGCCAGAAGCTCGTGCCACGATCGACCTTTCGGATCTATTGCAGATTCTCATTCATCGCACGCTCGAAATTCTGCATATTTTGCATGGTGCGATCTTTATCAAAGATGCCAATGATCAGCTTCAACTGGCAGAAGTTCAGCACCTATCACCTGAAGCTGTGCAGTCGATTGAATGGAGCGATCGTTCACTCGATCAGATGCACAAAGGGGAAGTGAGCAAACAGCCTGAGAGTAGTGCTTTTTCGCTACTTGTACCATTGATGCTGCAACGAGGTGAGCGATCGGAGCTAATTGGAGTGCTGGCGCTAGGGCCTCGGCAAGATGGACGACAATATTCAATGGATGAGTTGTGGACATTTAAAAAGTTGGCAAATCGGGCTGGTACAGCTATCTACATTGCCCAACTCAACAGGTCAAACACCTTAAAACTTAAGCAGCAAATGATAGCACTAGAAAATCGGGTAAAATTATTAGAATCTCGATTCAATCAGTCAATAAAACCACCTTCTGAATACAATCCAAAGCCCTAGAGTAGTACATCAATTCCTAATTTTGGGCCGTGCAAGTTTTAACCCAGCGAAGAAGACTATACAGATCTGAGGCAAGTTACGGGTATCAAGACAGCTTTTATTCCAGAGGTACTCAATGAAAAGTAGATCTAGAATTTTGTCTGGTTTTATCTTCTTGTTTGTCCTAGCTGGCATAGTGCTAGTGGGCATGACAGGCGCATATAGCAATGACGATTTTTCGCGCAATCTTGGTAACCCGCGTTTGATTCAACGAGGCCGATATCTAGTAGTAGCAGCAGGTAATTGTGCTGGATGTCATAGTCGCAACAGATCACCTGACGATCCGACGTGGCTTGCGGGCTACTTACCAGGAACCCCAGGATTGCCCTTTCAAGTGGGGCAGTTTCAAATCTATCCATCCAACATTACTCCCGATGATGAGACGGGCATTGGTAGTTGGACTCCTCAGCAAGTTTTTAACTCTCTAAGTCACGGGAAAGATAATGAAGGCAATACGATTTGCCCACCCATGCCCTGGGTCTACTTTCGGAATCAGCGCGATCGTGACAATTGGGCGATCGTCGCTTATTTGAAGAATGGTATTAAGCCTGTTAAGAATCAAGTTCCTGCAAACACCGCTCCTGATGGAACTCGTCCAGACTGTTCACCGCTATTTCAAGAGGCCCAGTCGCTGCCTGCTTATCCTGGCACAAATGAAATTAAAGTTCGGAGCGATCGACGTTAGTGAAACGCCCTTTCTGTCGGTCTTCTAGAGTCACTGTGTTTATAACTTTTTCTATTCCAGAGGTGCTCAATGAAAAGCAGACATCGCATCCTGTCCGGAGTTCTCTCTTTGGTAGTGCTAGTCAGTGTGATATGTTTGGGCATGACTAGTGCTTATGGTCGAGACAATCTTTCTAATCTGGCAAACCCAAGCCTAGTTCGGCGGGGTCGCTATCTGGTGACTGGCGTGACTCATTGCGCTGACTGCCACAGTGCGGGTAAAACTCCCAACGATCCGTCGTGGCTGAGTGGATACCGATTGGGCAGTCCAGAGGGTGCGTTTACGATCGGCCCTAACACCACGGTTTATGCTTCCAATCTCACCCCTGACCAAGAAACGGGAATTGGTAGTTGGACTCCTCAGCAAGTCTTTGCGTCGCTGCGTCACGGGCAGGATAATGAAGGCAAAACACTCTGTCCACCGATGCCCTGGGACTATCTTCGCAACTTGACCGATCGGGATACCTGGGCTATCGTGGCTTATCTGCGGAATGGCATCAAACCCGTTAATAACTCAGTACCCGAAAATATTGGGCCGGGTGGAATGCCCCCAGACTGTGCCCCGTTGTATGAGGGATTAAAGCCGTTGCCTGCGTATCCTGGTGCAAATGAGAGGTAATGAGAGATGACTCAGCATTGTTGTTAGAGACAATCCGGTTTGAGGCGCTATGGGTTTCGGTTAGGGTTACGGCTTGCGATCGGGGGGATTGTCTTTGGCTGGCTGGGTGTTGGCAGTGTGGGACTGGCGCAAGTGGTGGGTGATGATACATTGCCTAATGGGGAGCGATCTGTGGTAACAGATATCTCTTCGAGATCGCAAGTCTCCGGCAATCCAAATTTTCAAATTAATGGGGGGGCAGTTCGGGGCAATACATTGTTGCATAGCTTCGATCGCTTCTCTGTACCGACGGGTGGTAGTGCGAATTTTAACAATGCAGCAAATATTACTTATATCCTGAGTCGAGTTACGGGATCAAGTCTTTCTAACATTGATGGATTGATTCGGGCGAATGGTGCTGCCAATGTATTTTTAATGAATCCTAATGGCATTGTTTTCGGTACAAATGCCCAGCTAAATATTGGTGGATCGTTCGTCGGAACTACAGCGAATGCGATCGACTTGGTAAATGGCGATCGCTTCTTTGCAAATCCTGATCAACCCTTGCCCAACCAATTATTGAATGTTAACCCGAATGCGTTTTTGTTTAACCAATTGGCGACGCAGGCGATCGTCAATCGCTCCACGGCGAACAACATTGGGTTGAGAGTGCCAGCAGAGCGAAGTCTCTTGCTGGTCGGCGGTGATGTGCGGTTTGAGAGTGGTCGAATTGTGTCTCCCGGCAGCCGCGTGGAGTTAGCAGGTGTTTCTGGACAGGGAACGATCGCCCTTACGGGAACCGGAAATGATCTGGGGTTGAGTGTCCCAGATGGGGTAGTGCGATCGGATGTTTCCCTTGATCGAAGTACAGTTGATGTCCGTAGTCGGGATGGTGGAAGTATTGCAGTTACTGCCCGTAACCTCCTGGTAGAAAGCGGTGCGCTGCGGGCTGGCATTAATCAAGGGCTGGGATTTGTGGGCGCTCAAGCGGGGGGTTTAGAGTTGAATGCAACGGATGCTATCACTGTGGGGGGGCAGAGCCGAATTTCTAATGATGTGGGAGCGGGCGCGATCGGGAATGCAGGCAATCTCAACATCACCACTAAATCTCTCTCTGTGTTCGGTCCTGCTATCCTGATTGTCTCTACTTTTGGGCAGGGCAATGCAGGCAATCTCATCATTAATGCCTATGACAGCCTCTCCCTGGATGGTAGCACTGGAAGGACTCCTAGTGGCATATTGAATCGGGTAGGTAACGGAGGGATCGGACAGGGTGGAGAGATTCGCATCACCACGGGTTCCTTGTCCCTAATCAATGGCGCTCAACTAGCTGCTAACACTTTTGGGCAGGGCAATGCAGGCAATGTGATCATCAACGTCCGTGACACCCTCCTCATAGATGGTACGAGTGGAAGATTAGGCAGTGGTGTCTTTAATACGGTGGAGGCAGGAGCGATCGGACAGGGTGGGAATATTCACATCACCGCAAACTCCCTCTCTGTAACCAATCGCTCTCAAGTGGGTGCTGGCACTTCAGGGCAGGGCAACGCAGGGAATGTCATTATCGATGTCCATGAAAATATCTTCCAAGATAGAGGTGATATTCTCAGCCTCGTGAGGCAAGGGGCGATCGGACAGGGTGGAGAGATTCGCATCAGCGCAGGTTCCCTTTCCCTGGCCAGTAGCTCTCAGTTGCTTGCCAATACTCGTGGTCAAGGCAATGCTGGGAATGTGACCATTGATCTTCGCGACACCTTTCTCGTAGATGGCAGCAACGTAGATGGGCAACTTGCAACAGGTGTTTTAAGCCGTGTAGACCCAGGAGCAATCGGACGGGGTGGAGAGATTCGGATTACCGCAGGCTCCCTTTTCTTAAACAATGGCGCTCAACTGATTGCTAGCACCAGAGGTCAGGGTAATGCAGGCAACGTGTTCATTAATGTCCGCGACACCTTCTCTCTGGATAGCAAAAATTATGAGCAATTTGGAGGGACTGCTGTTTTCAGTTCAGTGGAACTAGGGGGGATCGGACAGGGTGGGGAGATTCGTATCACCACAGGCTCTCTCTCCCTAACCACTGGCGCTCAACTGATTGCCAACACCACTGGACGGGGCGATGCAGGCAATGTGATGATTAACGCTCGTGACACGATCTTTTTGGATGGCGCATCTGAAGATGGGCTGTTCCGCAGCGGTGTTTTAAGCAATGTGAGCCAAGGGGCGATCGGGCAGGGTGGAACCATTCGCATCAACACTGGAGAGTTGCTTGTTCAGAATGGCGCTCGAATCACAGTGAACAGCCAAGGAACGGGAATTGCAGGCAACCTGGAAGCTAGTGCCCAAAAGATTCGCGTCCTTAACCGAGGTCAATTGACCGCAGAAACCAACAGTACTCAGGGCGGCAATATCCGTCTCAATGTGGGCGAGTTACTCCTACTTCGCAACAATAGTTTGATTTCTACTACCGCAGGTACAGCGCAAGCAGGGGGTGACGGCGGCAATATTCGGATTAATGCACCGTTTATTGTTTCGGTGTTGGGTGAAGATAATGACATTCGAGCCAATGCGTTTCTGGGGCGCGGTGGCAACATCAATATTTCTACCCAAGGCATTTTTGGCATCCAGTTTGCCCCACAGTCTACGCCCAGAAGTGACATCACCGCTAGTTCGCAATTTGGCGTAAATGGGATTGTCGAGATCACTACATTGGATACTGATCCCAGTCGAGGGACAATAGAATTGCCTAGCGGCTTAGTAGACTCCTCACGATCGATTGTGCAGGGCTGTCCTGCCGATCGGGGCAATTCCTTCGTCGTCACCGGGCAGGGTGGGTTGCCTCCAACACCCGATCAATCCACCGAAGATGAGGCAGGCTGGCGCGATCGACGAGGGTTTGCAGAACAAACAACAGGACAACAAAGCAGTGCCCAACCTCACCCTGTAGTCCCTAGTCCGATTGTTGAAGCAACTGGTTGGGTCAGACTTGCCGATGGCTCCGTGACTCTGATCGCTGCTGTGCCTGATAGTCTCCGCCAACCTCATAGCCCCGCCCACTGCAATGGTTCATAGCCCATGTCTCACCCTATCTACTTCGTGAAGTCCGGTTTACTGCGCCAGTTGTCTAAACAACGATGGCTCCGAATCGTGGGCTGGTTTATTGCAGCATGGCTAACCATCCTCCTCGGATTCTCTGCACCCTCAACATCAACGACTGTGCCCGATCCGCTCCAACCTGGAGAACGCCTCTATCAGGCAGAACAATTTACAGATGCGATCGCACTCTGGCAGCCTGTAGCCGCTAACTTTGCCCGTCAAAGCGATCCTCTCAATCAGGCACGAACACTGAATGCCATCGCAACAGCCTTTGAGCAACTGGGCGACTGGAAAGCAGCAAATCAGGCAATCTCAGAAAGTTTAAGCCTGTTAGCAAAACTATCCACATCAGATCATAGATCCCGTCCCAACCCTGTGTTTCTAATCGCACAAGCGCTGAATATTCAAGGCAACCTGCAACTACGCCAGGGGAAAGCGATCGAAGCATTGTCAAGCTGGGAACGTGCCGAAGCGACCTATGGGCAAATAGGCGATGCTGTAGGTCAAATTGGTAGCCAAATCAATCAGACTCGCGCCCTACAAGCTCTAGGATTCTATCGTCGTGCGGCTACGCTATTAGAACAAATTGCCCAGAAACTGCAAAGCCAACCTGACAATGCTCTCAAAGTAGCAGGATTGCAAAACTTGGGCAATGTTTTGCAGCGAGTGGGAGATCGCACCCGTGCCCGACAGGTCTTGCAGCAAAGTTTGGCGATCGCAGAACGTCTGCGTAACACCGGGCAAATCTCCCCAACAGAAGCCAACACCAGCATCAGCAGCATTCTTCTGAGTTTGGGAAATCTGGCACGATCGACCTTACCCTCCACAGCACAGCCAGAGCCAACCACCCCATTTTCTGAAGCATTGACTTTATATCGTCAAGCGGCAGACATTTCCTCCTCACCGACTCTAAAGCTGAAAGCTCAAGCCGAGCAACTGAGTTTATTTGTTGAGTCGGCACAACCAACTCCCGCACTAGATTTGTGGGCGCAAATTCAACCCCAACTCACCAAACTGCCCGCTAGTCGCACCGCAATATATACCCGCATTCACCTAGCGCAGACGCTAACTCAATGGAACAATGTAACTGTAAAATTCGACATAGCGCAACTGTTGGCAACGGCAATTTTGCAGGCTCGTGATCTGAGCGATCGCCGCGCCGAATCCTATGCTCTGGGAACCCTTGGCCATTTGTATGAACAATCCCAACAATGGGAACATGCCCGATCGCTCACTCAGCAAGCATTGACTCAAGCAACTTACGCCCCTGATATTGCCTACCAATGGCAGTGGCAACTAGGGCGAATTTATTGTCAGGGCACTCAGTCCTGTGCGGCTACGGGCAACCTGCAATCAGCCATCACTGCTTATGGCGAAGCCGTCAATTTGTTGCGATCGCTCCGCACCGATCTAGTAGCAATTAATCCAGATGTCCAGTTTTCGTTTCAGCAGCAAGTAGAACCTGTGTATCGTCAGTTTGTCGAACTATTGTTGCAAGCGACTCCTAGCGCACCCAGTCAGCAAAACCTCAAACAGGCGCGAGACGTGATTGAATCGCTGCAATTGGCAGAGCTTGACAACTTCTTTCGATCGGCGTGTCTGACTGTTCGCCCCGTCCAGATTGACCAGATTAATCCCCAATCGGCGGTCATCTATCCAATTATTCTGCCCAACCGTTTAGCCGTGATTTTGGCACTGCCCAACCAACCCTTACGCTATGCCGAAACTACCTTACCTGCCCTGGAAACCGATCGCATTCTAGACCAGATGCGGCAATCCCTAATCCCCACTTCGTTTGTAGAAGAACGCTTGCCTATTGCTCAGCAGGTGTATAACTTGCTGTTACGCCCGATCGCCACCCCGATCGCTGCTAGTGGTGTAACTACACTAGTTTTTGTGCCCGATGGCGGATTGCGAAATCTACCAATGGCAGCCCTTCACGATGGTCAACACTATTTAATCGAGCAGTACAGCATTGCCCTTGCCCCTGGTTTACAACTCTTGCCCCCACAACCCCTAGAACGTCAACAAATGACAGGCCTAATTGGAGGCTTGAGCGAAGCCCGTCAAGGGTTTGCTGCGTTGCCCAATGTAAACTATGAAGTCGATCGCATTCAAGCCGCTCTCTCAACTCAGGTATTGCTCAATCAGCGATTTACGAACACGGGGTTTCAAAAGCAAATTGATGCTAATCCATTTTCGATCGTGCATCTAGCCACCCACGGACAGTTTAGTTCTAATGCCGAACAAACATTTCTCCTGACCTGGGATGGTCGCATTAATGCCACCCAACTCGATCAACTGTTGCGATCGCGCAGTAGTCAACTCAGCCCCATTGAATTGCTAGTATTGAGTGCCTGCCAGACCGCAGAGGGTGATCGGCGTGCAGCATTGGAAATGGCTGGGATAGCAGTACGATCGGGCGCACGTAGCACTCTGGCGACCTTGTGGGCAGTCAGCGATCGTTCCACTGCGGCGCTAATGGTCGAATTTTATCAACAATTGAACAAACCCAACGTAACCAAAGCCGAAGCCTTACGACAGGCGCAGATTTCCCTTCTACAAAAACGGCGATCGTCCCATCCCTATTACTGGGCCCCGTTTATTCTGTTAGGAAATTGGTTGTAGTAACGCGATGTGCAACTTTTTCTTAGCCCCCTTTTGAAGGGGGTTTGGGGGATCACACCGTCGGAGCTACAGCCCAGAGATCCCCCTCAATCCCCCTTCAAAAGGGGGACGTTGATCAGAAAATTGCACATCGCATTGTAGTATTCAGTTATGGAAGTACGATTAGTTTGACTAGTACCGCTTCGCTAAATTTAAAGCCTATACACATTCCTACTAAACCTATGCCACCATCAAACCATTCTGATGTTCAATGTGCCCGTCTACGATCGCTCCAGGTTACATGTATAGCTAGTCTAGTTGGATTTGGGCTGGCTAGCACTATTATTGCTCCGACATTCGCCCTAGAACATCAACACCAAACCAGTCAGCTACCCCCGCCGCCGCCTAACCCTGGTAGTACCGCACCGGGTGGCCGCCGAGACGATAGTGCTTGCCCCCAAGATACCCAAAAGCCTAACCCAGTTTTAACGGCACTCACCCCCACCAATAGCGTAGGCTTAACTGTCGCAAAGCAACCAACCATTCTGGTTTATGTACCGCAGACCAAAGCCCAATCAGCAGAATTTAATCTCAGCAATCCTGCTGGGGGCAAGGTATATCGCACAACATTGGCATTAACCAACACCCCTACAATTGTTCGGATTAGCCTCCCATCCGATGTGCCGCCGATCGCAGTTGGCAAAGATTATTTGTGGTCATTTGCGGTAATCTGCAATCCCCAAAATCGCTTCCACGATCGCTTCGTCACAGGTGAAATTCGGCGTATCGAACCTTCCCCTGCGCTGATACAGATTCAGCAGGCGACCCCTCAAGAACGGCTGACACTCTACAGACAATATCGCAGTGCCAACCTCTGGTACGATGCTCTGATAACCCTATTTGAACTACGCAACCTGCTTGACTGACAAAACTCAGGAAAGCGAGAAAGGAAGCTAGGAGGGAAGTA
>NZ_JBJPHU010000152.1:0-14072 GCF_052939515.1 Phormidesmis sp. 146-33 | reverse complement strand
ATTTTGTATAGAACTGTTCGGTGGCGATCGCGTCTTTACAAGTAATTGCTAGTTGAGAGAAAATTTGCATCGTCGTTTTTCCTAAAGTTAAAGAAGGTAGGGAGTGAGAAGTGAGGAGAAAGAATTAGCTCAAACCTCAAAACTTTTCTACCGGGTTTCTGACAGCATCTTGATGATTTGTTTGGCGAACAAATGGCATTGTCCTCCACTTCGAGCCGTGACTAAATCAGCAGGTTCGGGCCAATTTGGGAAGTCAACAATTACATCTTGATCGACATAAATTGCGCCCATGTTTGTAACATCACCGTAGAGGTTATTGTGACAAGTAACGCGACGACCTTTGACCAATTCGGGAGCGCGGGAGAGTAGCCACATGCCATGACAAATAATCCCTTTAATAATGGTTTTTTCGGCGAAGGCACGACGCATAAACTCCAAAGCGGGCGGTTCTTTGCTCAGGTCATCTGTCCATCGGAGGCGATCGGACACCATCCCCGCTGGGACAATAATCGCCGAATAGCTGCGAAGTTCTTGCACACTCATGTTTTCAAAACTCTCGTGACACTCAAACGGTGCATGATATTCGTGGCCTTTGAAGGTTAGAGAAGATTGACCCCACAAGCGAGTCAAAAACCGCACATCTGCCCCTTCTTCTTTGAACCGAAAATTGTAGTACCAGATCTCATGTTCAAAGAAATCACTTTCCATTAAAATGCCAATCTTTTTGCCTTTCAGCTTCATGGCTATCACCTCTTTGCTACTGCTGAATTTGGGCGACGATCTTGCCTCGAACGTGACGCTGAGACAGCCGCATTAACGCCTGGGAAATGTCTTCTAAATGAATCACTTCGTCTAACATAGAATTGATCTGATAGCGAGTGACAAGTTCGCCAAATTCTTGCCCAATCCGCGCCAAATCTTTCTGTGCTTGAACGTCTTTCTCCAAATAGGCACCACCGAGCGCCACATCGTGAACAGATAACGCTTTGCCAAACGATCGCATCTGACTAAAGTCGGGCAACCCATTCACACAAGCAATCCCGCCACCAAACGCCAGCATTCCCAATCCCGTTGTGGCGCTATCAGATCCCACCGTATCGATAATGCCGTCAACGCCTCTACTATTGGTGATTTTAGCGATCGCAGCTGGCACATCTTCCGAGGTGTAATCAATGATTTCAGTTGCGCCCAATTTACGCACCCAGTCGGCGTTTTTGGGAGAACAAGTCGTGATGATGTTGAGACCAGCGATCACCGCTAATTGAATTGCAAATCCGCCTACACCACCCGCGCCGCCATGAATCAAAATCGTTTGTCTGGCTTGTAAATGCAGCTTGCGATGCAACACCTGATACGCTGTAAATCCTGAGCAAGGCAACGCGGCCGCTTCTGTAAACGACAGCCCTTGGGGAAGGGGCGCAATTGCGTGAGAACTGGCGATCGTATATTCGGCAAAGCCACCTGGTTTCGCTAAGTTACCGTGATAGTAGACGGCATCTCCAATCTTCCAGTTTGTGACGTTGGGCCCGATCGCCTCGACAACACCTGCGACATCTAACCCTGAAATCCACGGATATGTCCAGGCTTTCATGCCTCTACGCGCAAATTTATAGTCGGCTGGGTTGAGTCCAACAGCGTGGACTTTGATCCGCACTTCTCCTTCCCCCGGTTGCGGTTTGGGCATCTCTGACACGTAGAAGGTGTCTGGTGATCCAGGTTTATCGAGAATGAGTGCTTTCATGATCAATAATTTTAAGGATTGAGTTCTGAGTGATATATCTTGAATTTCAGATTTTGTGTTGACTGTGCAAGTTTAGCGTTTTAGCTTTTATCATTAAACTGTTCGCACAGCATTCATCAACCCAAAACCTGAAACTCAAAACTCAATTAGCCCTTGAGTTGATTCATCAAGCCAAAGACATCCCAGTTGTTCCAGAGTTGGGCAATTTTGCCGTCAACTACCTGAAAAATCGTGATGCCAATCATGGTGACCTGTTTGTTAGTAGGTTCGATGCCAAAGAATGCGCCTTTTTGGGTGCCTGTGCAAACCCAGCGAGTGACAATGCGATCGCCGCTCTCGATCGTGTCTTCAACGGTGTAATGTGCGTCAGGAAAAGCGCTCAAAAATCCGACGATGAATCCTTTTGCGGAAGTTGCGCCAACGATATCGTGACCGTTTACATGACCAACGTAAGTATCCGCGAGAATTTCGTCCAACAAATCGGGCTTGTTTTCGTTGTAGACGGTGTAGAAACTTTGGGCGACGGATTGTGTTGCTGTAGACATGATAAACCTCTGAAATAATGAGTTTGGAATTGTTACCGTTAGTAATTGTTGAAGCCTGTAGATGGGAATCTAGTCACGATTCAACGCTTAGGCGTTTTACGCTACCGAACCGTCGGGATATTGGGTCATGCCCGCAAAGTGAATGGCAATCTTACCGTCGCGCAACACCCAGCTATCAGCAAAACGCATTTTGGCTTCCTGTCCGCCTGCCGTCATGGTGATGGCTTCAACAATCATCAGCGTTTCAGGATTCTCAGTTTCTGCCCAGAATGCGATATCAGTTTCTAAGCCTTCGATTCCCAAGATGCCCTGCATGTGTTCGCGCAACTGATCACGACCCTGGTAATATTTTGGCTCTTTCATGAAGCTGCTGATTAATAGAGCATCCTCTGTATACTGATCGAGAAGCGCTTCAATATCTTTTTTGAGAATGAGTTCGATGTGTTCTCGATAGAGTTTGCCTAAGCGAGTATTGGGTACGTTTTCCACTGTGTTTTCTCCTTGTATTCGTTATTTAGACAGAATCAAATCGGCTGCTTTTGCGCCAATCATGAAACAGGCTGCGACTGTATTGCCACTAGGCACGATCGGCATTACTGAAGCATCTGCAACCCGCAACCCCTCGACACCTCGCACTCGTAACTGGGGATCAACCACGGCGCGATCGTCGGTTCCCATCTTGCAAGTTCCAACCGGGTGCCAGATTGTGGAGGCTTGCGATCGAATAAATCCTTCCATCGCTTCATCATTCAACTCACCCGGAACAAGCTCGCCAATATTCAACGCTGAGAATGCTGGAGTGTTTGCAATTTTTCTGGCTAAATGAATGGCAGAGACAAAAGTTTTTACATCTGCATCAGACTGTAAGTAATTGGGATTGATGATGAGTTGATCTTGGTAATTGCTCGATCGTAACTTCACGTCTCCAATGCTTTCTGGCTGCACTAAAATTGCTAGAAAGATACAAGCTGGAACACCAAAGTTAATCGGAAGCTGAACGGGAACCGCAGGCGTAAAATTAAGCTGCAAATCCGGTGCTTGATCGGACTGATCCTTGCGAGTATTGACAAACAGCGTGTTCCCAGTGAGCAGATCAGGCTTGGGTCGATCATCCTTCGTGCGAAAGACGATCGGTAACTGCATGTGATCTTGCAGATTTTGTCCGACTCCTGGCAGGTCAGCGACAACAGGAATGTTGAGTGACGCTAACTGTTTTGCATCACCAATTCCAGACAGCATGAGAATTTTGGGAGAGTGCAATGCGCCTGCACTGAGGATGACTTCTTGAGCTGATCGCGCCTGCTTTAATTCACCATTTTGCACATATTCCACGCCGACAACGCGAGTGCCTTCTGTGAGAATCCGAGTCACTTCTGCACACAGTTCTAGCGTCAAATTAGGACGATTCAATACAGGTTTTAGAAAAGCGGTCGCACCACTGACTCGATCGCCATTCTCATCAACGTGAAATTGCAGCAGACCTGCCCCATTTTCTTGACGATCGCCGTTGTAATCCCAGTGCGCGTCATATCCGATTTGAGCCGCAGCATTCATGAATTCGTCCGATCGCATGATCGCTTCTGGACAATCCCGAATTTTTAGCGGGCCACCAGCGCCATGATAGTCAGACGCGCCGCCTTCGTAATCTTCTAATTGTTTGAAGTAGGGGAGAACGTCGTCATAGCTCCAACCCGTTGCGCCACCAGCAGCCCAGGCATCAAAGTTACGACGATTGCCGCGCACATACATCAACGCATTGATCGAAGTGCTGCCACCTAATACCTTGCCTTGATCAATCACAATGGAGCGATCGCCCAGTCCAGGTTGGCTCTCGGTGATTAACTTCCAGTCAACTTCTGATCCCCACAGTTTGACAAAGCTGCCCATTTTTTGAATGTTGGGGTCTTTGTCTGCGTCACCTGCTTCGAGTACCAGAACTTGACAGTCAGGATTTGCACTTAACCGATTAGCGATCACGCTGCCACTTGCACCACTACCAATGATAATGTAATCAAAAGTGCAGTCAAAAGATTTACTCATACTGCCTCCGCAGAGAGAATGGATTTGACAAGAAATTCTTCCACAGCGGTGACAATTTCATCATCAGCATCGAATTGGGCAAAGAATGATTCTGCATTAAGTTGATGAACGCTAAACCAGGAATTCTTAAACGCAAAATCCTGCTGTGCGACCAGGTAACCGGGATCTTTGGGCTGTCCGTAAAGATGTAGTGTCGGAACGGGTGGATTGAGTTGGGCCAGCGCTTGAAGCGGAAAACCAAACTGATCAAATCCTGCGGCGATTTCGCGACCCGATCGCATCCACATTTCACCGCGATAAGATCCCATTTCTTCTTTGATAAAGCTCACCAACTCAGGCGGATTGGGAATGCCATTTGTCCAGATCGTGAACAGCGTGTCTCGCGCCTGTTGCCAGCCATCAGGCGAAGCCAGTTCTCGAACTAGATTCATATAAGGGTCGGGCGGCGGAAACACAACCCAATCGAGGTGAACAATTCGCGCAATTTTGGAGCCTAATCGACGACGAAGCTCGATCGCGACCCATCCCGCATGATGCATCGAAACGAGCGTGATTTCTTGGGCACCGCTGGCTTGAATGACCGCGATCGCATCTTCGACCAACTCGTTTGCGCCAAAGTCACCCGTGGGCGTTTCAGACTTTCCGTGACCGCGCCAGTCAAAGGTGAGAACGCGATTATTTTTCGCTAACTTTTGAGCAAGTTGACCATAGCCCGATCGACTCATACACCAGGCGGTCATCAGCAGGATCGCCGAATCGCCCTGCCCCAAATCGTCGTAGTCAATCCGCACATTTCCGGCGGCTGTTGCCTGTGCCATTATTTCTTTCCTTGGTTAGTTTTCGTCTCGTTCAGCAAATCCTGAGCCACGATGTAACCAGAACCGCCCCCAATGCCCAATCCAGGATGGGTTGCCGCTCCGATCATGTAGAGATTTGGCACCCCTGTTTGATGGCTTGGCTGACTTGAAATCGGACGCATTAAGTAGCTCTGTGCAATGTCATGAGCACCACTGTAAGGATCGCCATATTTCCAATTGACGTTGCCCTTTTCGACATCGAGCGGACTGAGAATTGATTGCGCTAAAATGGCATCCTTCAGATTAGGAATGTGTTTGCTGGCGAGGTCAATCACGCGATCGGCGTACCGCTTTTTCATGTCCTCTGTCCAGGTTCCATCGCCAATCTTTTTGATCTTTCCCGCCGCATCTCCTTTGAATTGGTAGGGAACATCCAACACCTGCAAAACGGCGACGGCTTTACCTTCTGGCGCACGCGAGGGATCGAGAATTGTCGGACTTCCCACGCCGATCACAGGTTCAGAAGGCAACAGATGACGAGTGGTTTCGTTATAGTTTTTAGAAACGCCGTCAATGCCATCGGTAATGTGAGTGTAAACGACATCGTTAAGGCGATCGTCATGCCACCGAAGCGATTCGTTTAACGCTAAGTGGATGTGAAACACACTGTGACCGTACCGAAATTTACTCGCTTGTTGTTTGACGATCGCAGGAACAGTTTCTTCATCCGCCAGCAGTTTTAAATACAGTTGATCAGGATTCGCTGTAGCAATCACTGCCCGACTTGCGCGGTATTCTTCTCCTGATTCCGTTCTGACTCCAACCGCTTTACCGTTTTCGACAATAATTTTACTAACGGTCGTATCACACTGGAATTCTCCACCTTGATCTTCAATCAGTTTTACCAGCGATTTCGCTAACATTTCTGTCCCGCCCACTGCCACAAATTGTCCAGCCGACTGAAGACCCAAAGCAAAGATATGTGTCCAAAAACCACTGTTGGCATCTTCGGGCCCGTGACCACTGTGTAACACCCAGGGTGCGAGAATGCCTTGCCACGTCTCAGATTTGTACAGCGAGGTCAAAACGTCTCTAGCAGAAACGAGAAAATCACTGGTGAAGGCGGCGGGATATTTGCCGTCGATCGTCATCAACTGCTCGATCAAATTCGCCGCTTCGGGACTGGTCAGATTCATCTTCAACAAACTGAAGACTTGGGGGGCATATTGCCCGATCGTTTGAATCATTTGCATCCAGCCAGCCCCATCGCCAGGAGACAGCCGTTCTGCTTCTGCAATGTTTGCGTCCATGTCGGTTGCAATCACCGCCGCTTTGCCTCCGGGCATCGACACACCAGCCGGACGCTGAGTACCGATCATTTGCAGTCCACGAGCTTGTAGATCTGCACCAAAATCAACATTCGCCTGTGACAGCGCAAATAGGATTAGATAGCCCGCATAGATATCGTGAGTGAATCCAGGTAGCGTCAGGGCTTCCGTTCGTAAACCGCCACCGGGACGGTCTTTTTTCTCTAAAATCAAAACGCTCCAGCCTGCTTTGGTCAAATAAGCAGCATTGACGAGCGCGTTGGGGCCACTCCCAACAATAATGGCATCGTAGGATTTCATGGGCAGGTTCTCAGAGGGATGAGGGATGCAGGGAATTCATGACTTTGAGATGGTGGATTAACACAACTCCTGAAGCCGTCATTTTCTGTAGGTTGGTGTTGAGCAAAGCGAAAACCAACAGAAGCCTTTCTCACGTTGAGTTTGACCCGGTTCAATCCAACCTACCTGAAGGAATTTGTTAGTCAATCAGCCACTTTGAGACATGATCCCAACGCAAAATTCAAGGCTTTTTTAGCCAAACGCACCGATCTGTTTCATCAAGCCGAGATCATTTTCGTTAACCCAAATCTCTGCGATTTTGCCGCCTTCGAGAATGAAAATGTCAACACCTTGATCTTTGATAGCGTTACCTGTCGCGGGCATATCTAAAAACATGCCTTTATGTGTTCCAGTGATATACCAGCGAGAGGCTACTTTGTTAGCTTCAGCAATCTGACGCTCAACACTAAACTGAATGTCAGGGAAACCAGTTCGTAACCCAGTGACGAATGCTTTTAGACCATCGTGACCGCGAATCGGTTCAGGTAAGGTGGGAATGCGAAAGGTAACACCTTCGGTCATGATTTCAGGAATAATTTCTAACTTGCCCTGATTCATTAACTCGTTGAAGTAGCGATCGACCACTGCTTCATTGAGGTCGATCGGTAACTCTGGAGGCTCGGGAGGCGCAGGCAGGGCACCGATTTGCTGCAATAGTCCGAGGGTATCTTCATTGATTCGAGCTTCGACAAACTTGCCGTTCTCAATCCGAATCCAGGAGATGCCGTCAATTACAAACGGGTTGCCTTTGGCGGGAATGTCGCCTTTTAGAGTTTTGAGTGGAGTGCCTTTGTGGGTGCCGCGTGCTGTCCAGTGTCCGACTACGGTATCGCCCTGAGCCAGCATGTGTTCAACCGTGAACTTGAGATCGGGAAAAGCACCGCGCAACATCGTCACGAGATCTTTGAATTCCTGCCCGCGATACGGCTCGGTGTGGGTGGGATTTGTGAACTCAAATTGGGGGGCGAAGTAGCGATCGACAAAGCTCAAATCACCCGTACTCATTAGCTCGGTGTAGTAACGATTGACTAGCACCTTATTTTCTTCAATAGACATTGGGGTAGCTCCTTGCTCATCGTCATTGAAATTATGGGTCACTTATCATGCAACTAGTACAGAGAACGACCCTCAAAAAAACTATGCTGCTAATACTTCTGCGATGTTGGTGAAGCCAGCCCAGGTTTTGATAATTTTGCCGTCTCTGAGTTGAGCAAAGTGAATGCCAGTGACATTAACGCGACGATTAGTAGGAGGAAATCCTGCAAACTCATTTGTATGCGTTCCGCTGAACGTGAAGCTTGTCGCTACAATCTCACCATTAGAAACAAAACTATCAATGGAGTAAACCACGTCAGGAAAAGAATTGCGGAACGCTGTCACTCGCTTTTTGAAATTCTCACGCCCTTGGACAACGTTGCTGGTCATGCCTGCCAGCTTGGGGACGATAAATTCATAGCTTTCGTCGTATAGCTCATCAATGAGTTCTTGACGATCTTGGGTCAACACTTCGTCAAATAGCGTTGCGAGTGTAGATTTAGAATCTTCGGGGTTCATGAATGTTTCTCCAAAAAGGTTTGCAGGTAGAGGTTAAGAAGTTTGAGTTAGCTGATTATTCACCGAGCAACATGGCGCGAAGCGGGGTGCCATATTCACAGATTCTCAGGTGACGAATTTTGCCATTGGCAAACTGCATGTACCAGAGTTCGCCACCTTTAATATATTTATTGGTTGCCGGAACGCCAGCGAAGTCTTTTGCGTGAGTCCCTTCATACAAAACGTCAACTGCAAGTGCATCACCTTGAGCAATGCAGTACGCCATCGCACATTTCACATCAGGGAATGAATCGACGAATGTGCTGGTGAAGAATTTGAAAATGTCGTTACCCTTGAGTCTGCCGTCTGCGGTAGGTACACCGGGCGCTTCCATAACAATGTTGCCGTTGATAAATTCGTCAGCAATATCGCTAATCTTTTTCCGGTTCAGGCCTTCTTCAATAAATCGAGTAAAGCAAGCAATATTTCGCTCTTCAGTTGGAGTCATTGTTTTGTTCCTTAGTTGCATAATGGAGTGTTGAACATGGCATGTTGGACATTAGACTTTGAACTACTTGGAACACTCAAGAATCTAGTCTCTTGTCTAAAGTCTTTAGTCTTCAGTCTCTTTAGACCAAACGATCAGGAATCGGTTTCAAATGGTAAGCTTCCCAAAAGAAAGCGTCGTAGCCGTGCTGGTTAGCCATTAACACTTGTACTTCGGTGATTTTGCCGTTCTCGACGGTGTAGTGATTGCAGTTCAACGCTTGTAGTTTTGTGCCATTCACATCACCTGTTGCCCGATACATTTCAACGACCGTGCCAGAGTTCAATTCACCCATGCCGATCGGCGTTACTTGCAGCCCTAAACCTCGCAAACGCCCAAAAAAAGCGAGAACCTCATCAACGCCGTGTTTGGTTCCCGCGAGGGGGTGGTGTCCGGGTAGGTGCCACTTCAAATCTTCTGCAAAGACCTCTGCTTTGAGGGTAGCCATATCGCCTGACTTAAAGCAGTGATACATCTTTTCAACAACTTCGACACTCGAAGACATAGCCGCTCCTGATGCTGCTGAGAAATAGGAATTGATTGAAAAATAGAAGATCGAGTGAGACGATCGCAGACAAAAAGTTGTCCCTTTACGCCGCCTCAAGAACTCGATTGACGGACTCTGTATTCCCACTGAGGGTATTCGCCCAACACCCACTTATGGAAAAGCTTTACGAAATCTGAATCTTGTTTGAGTGTTCCCACTTAAGGCAGCAGTGCAACAAGATGGGAAAGGATTCACAGAAGTTTACAACTGGGGAAAAACTTTGGACTCAAGACAAGACAGGTTTCGAGTCTAATGTTTAATATCTCTACAACGTGGCTGATCCTTCGTAGTACTTCAATTCATCAACAATGTAAGTGGCGACAACGGGAGTGCCTAGCGTCGATCGCTTGACTGTCCAGGTTTGGTGAGCATCAAGAACAATACGCTTGCTGTAGGGTTCGGGAGCATTCCACACGCTGGCTTCCCATTTGACGACCACTTTGACATCGGTTGTATCTTCAGAAGTGGAAATGATTTTGACATCTTTGACGGTATGAACTTCATCAAAGAAGATGCTAACCACGCGCTCATACCAGCCTGTAAACCCTGCAAATCCACGAACCGTTGCCTCTGGAAAAACCATTTCGACATCCTCTGCCAACAGAGGTAAGTAGTTTTCCAAGGGTTCATGCACATCAAGCTTTTGATACCAGGCTTCAGCAAATTCTTGAAGTTCGGTTTGAGTCAGTGCAGCCGAATTACTCATAAGTTTCCTGCGAATAGGTGGATAGTAGCTGCTGAATAAAGTCTAAAAGTATTGCTGTTCAAAACTTTCTACTGATTGAGAAGGTCAGCGGTCGTCGCTCACAAGCTTATTTAGATCCTGAATTCTACGCAACTAGCATCCTTGTTATATACCGAAGCTACATCCGTAGTTTTAAGTAGGTCTACAGAGAAAATTTACTTTATTGTTATCATCGATCGCAATAATACTGACAGGTTTGTTGAAGTAGGCAAGTTAGATAAGTTCAAAGTTCTTGATTGCAAAAAGCAGGCGGAAAAGCAGCTACAGCTTCTCTCACCTGCCTGATATTGAATTCGCTCTACCGTTAGAAACTAAACTGAGTGCGAATGTTGAAGATAGCGATCGTTGGATTGCTGCTGAAGTTGTTGGCGTTGAAGATAAACTGCACGTTGGGGACGATCGCAATGTTATTCGTCACTGGGTAAAAGTAAACGCCTTCTAGTTCATATTGAATTCCGCCGTCGCCTGCTCCCGAAACTAGATAGTCGCGCCCCTTAGTGTAATTGAACGGCATCACAAAAGAAACGGTTCCCTGTGCGCCTCGCTTAAACAAGTCTAGAACTGTGAAACCAAACTGAAAAGACTGTGTATTGATATTGCCACTGCGCGACTTGATCTGAGCATTCAGCCGCGTATCTGCAAATCCATACCGCCCAAAAATTCCGACTCGCCGATTGAGCAGCCAATCAAAATTGACCTGAAAAATGTTGGACTGAGCATTGTTTAATCCGCCGCCAAATCCATCATCAGCCAATCCATTGATCGGTGCCCCACTTACCAGTTTGACAGGACTCGTCACCGGAACTTGATTGTCCAAAAATTGAGTTCTGGCCTGACTGTTAGCCCGACTGTACATCACCCTAAAATTCAAGGCTGGATCAGGCTTGTAGGTGAGTTCTACCGTTAGACTATTCGTGCCGCCAAACAGTCCTTCTGCGGGGCTAGAAGCTGAGTTAAAGGGCAAAAGATTTTGGCTGCCATATTCATTACCTTCTGCAAGATAGCCCAGGCGCAAGTCGAGTTTAGGACTTAAAGGGGAAATCAAAATCGCTCCAGCACCGCGCCTTACATCATTGGTCAGGGTGCCTGCGATCGAGTTCAGTGAGGTCGTTCCTGTTGCAAAAAAAGTGAAGGGGTTGGCATCAAAAAAGCGGAACCAATTGATTCTCGGCCCAACAACTAGACGACCATTGCCTAACACCGGAAATTCATAGGCGAGTTCTCGCAAAACAACGGGGGCACCAGGGCCGAGATACGCGCCTGCATCGGTAAACGGAATCCCCGTACTGTTGATCGTAGAGGTCGCAGAGGTGACAAAGTTGGCGGGTGAAATGCCCTGTCCCATTGCCAATTGAGTAATCAGCAAGTCCTTTCCGGTGAAAGAAGATCCCAGGTTAAGCCAAACCAATCCGCTAGAGGTGGCGTTGGGGTTTTTGACGCGCTGAGTGAGTGGAGCCGATCGCACATTCGCTCCAGACGGTACACTGCGAAATCCAACTTCTCGCACCAAGCCATTCGCACCCGACAACGCTGAATAGTTGAAGTAGCCTAACCCAAACAGTTTAGAAGTGAAGGAAAAGCGATCGGTCTCTAACTTGCGAGTTCTGGCTTCTAAGAGATCGACTCGTCCTTTGAGGGCTGTGATTTCTGTGCCAAATTCGGCTTGCAGTTTTTCGAGGGTGACGAGATCCTCTTTGGCGACAAGATTGCTCGTCGCGGTGACAGCGAGTTCGTTAATGCGATCGAGACAGGCATTCAGTCCGGCGGCAAATTCAAACCGGGTGAGGGCACGTTGCGAAGCAGTTCCCCCTCTGGGGTAAACGCCGCGAAAGGTTTTGTCAGGATAGCCCGCAATACAGCCATATCGTTCCACTAGAGATTGCAGTGCTGTAAACGCCCAGTCAGTTGGTTTGACATCGATGATTTGAGCGACAGACGTGACTTGAGCGATCGGCGTAGTTGCCAAATCTTCTTCGGGGTCGCTGGTGTCAAATGTCCAGTCTAAAGTGCTTGCTTTTTCGAGTTCCGTCAGTCCCACTTTACGATTGATGGGAATGTCTAAGGACTGATCTTCGCCGCCTTCGTAGGCGTATTGATCAAGCTGGTTGAGAAGTGGATTTTGGGTTTGACGATTTTGATTGGCGATCGCGGCATCTTTGCTGCTTTCGTTCACATACTGATCAACCTGATTTAAGGCAGCGTTTTCACCTTGAACGTTTCCTTTCGCGTAGTCTTCAACAGTCTGTAATGACGCTGTAGCGGTAGCATTTGAACTTCTTGGAGGCAATGATTCTGCGCTGGCAACTTTAGCAATCAACAGAATGGCAGTTAGCGCGATCGGATTCAATAATGTGGCGTGTAAAAGTAATGATCTGCGCCAATCTTTTGGCGACTTCATCCCGATACCCATTGGCTTTTCTCAACTGAATTTCTTGAACGTTGTAAACCTTGCTCCGAGGCAGCTAGAAGGAGAAAACCGTCCGCAGGGTTCCGGTGAAGATGGCTCCTCGTTCTCGGTTGTTGAGGGGGTCGGTGATGATTTGAATCAGGGGCGTGATCCGAATTGCAGCACTGACCGGGTAGTTGTAAAACAGTTCGTAGTTAGTCTGCGTTCCCGTAACGCTCGTCTGAACTTCGTTTTCCTGAAAGATTAACGGTTGGGCAACCGACAAACCCGCCAGCGCATCTTTCACAAACAAATTAGGAAGGGCCACGCCTGCCTGCCAATAGCTCGGTTTTGCACCGCCAAAAAAGGCATTGGGGAAGAAGTTAGGCGAATATCCCACACGACCAAAGATCGCGAAATTCTCCGAAAAAGCGTACTCAGCATTGGCCCCAAACGCTGTATATTTTCTGCCGCCCACTTCACCATTCGCGTATTGAAACCGCACCGCAAACCGCTTAGAAGGTGAATATTCCGCTTCGACAATACCCACGTAGGGATCGCCAAATAGTCCGCCGCGTCGGTTGTTGCGAGGGTTGCCATAAGCATCGGTAATTGATCCCAACCCCGTTGGTAAAGTGGTCAAACCTGTTGGATTGGTGACGGTCGCATCCTGGGCAGCGTAGACGGCTCTAAAGGTAAAGGCTCCTTGTTTGGGTCGCCAAATCGCGGCGGCACCAGAGGCCGTAAAGTCACGACCAAATAGCAAAATGTTGCTCGTCAGAACGGTAGTCGAGAAGTTGTTGGCGTTGTCAAACTGCTTGTTGGAGTAGGTGTTGAAGTCTACATAGTCGGAGGCAAAGCCGCGAGGAAACAGCACGATCGACAAGTCGTTACCAACCGGAAAGGTATAGCTCAATCGATTGAGTTGAAAGCCATTGCCTGTCGTCGGCGAATAGAACAATCCGCTAGAAGCATCCGCTAAATAGTCCGCCGCATCAAAGGCAACACCGGGAGACTGGCTCGATCGCAAAACGGGCGTTCCGGTCGAGACTTGTAGCTGGGTCTGGAGTCGATCGCGTCCCGTAAAACTGGTATCCAACGTCAAGCGCACACGACTAATAAAAATGGCGTTGGGGTCGTCATCGTTGCGGTTTTGCAGACCTGCGTTGACAGCAAAAATTGCTTGTCCTGATAGCCTTGTCGTGGTGGAGAACTGAAACATTTCTAGTCGAGCAGTGCGGCCTTCGAGGGCATCGACTCGGCCTCTTAAGGTCGTCAGTTCTTTAGAGAATTCTTTTTGTAGTTTGTCCAATGTTTCGACATCGGCGCGAGAGACTTTATCGGACATGCCCGCTTCGATCAGTTCATTCACCCGATTGAGGGCGGCGTTGAGTCCCGCAGCAAATTCGTAGCGAGTCATGGCGCGATTGCCCTTAAAGGTGCCGTCGGGATAGCCTTCGATCACACCGTAGCGCTCGCCCAAAGACTGCAACGCTTGAAAAGCCCAATCAGACGGTTTGACAT
>NZ_JBJPHU010000151.1:0-14266 GCF_052939515.1 Phormidesmis sp. 146-33 | reverse complement strand
CCTCCTTCATCCCTCATCCCTCAACTTTGAAGGCTCCGACCGACGCTTGCAGGTCTCTGGCGACTTCTACGGTTTGGCGGAGAGACTGGGAGACTTGGAGAGACGAATCAGAGGTGCGACCTGCCACTTGTACAATGTCTTGCATCAAATTGGTGACAGCTTGTGAGGTTTCGACTTGAGACACGGTGGCATCTGAAATCGATCGCACAATCTGATCAATCTGGCGTGAAACCGTGAGAATCTGCTCTAGACTTTGTTTGGCGTTTTCGACGAGGCGCGTTCCTTTGACGACCTGGGTGGTGCCTTCTTCCATCGCATCGACCACCTCGCTGGTTTCGCGCTGAATGGTGGCGACGATTTGTTCGATTTCTCGTGTAGCGGCCGCCGATCGAGCCGCCAGTTCCCCCACTTCTTCGGCAACGACCGCAAATCCTTGACTTTCTTCTCCTGCGCGGGCTGCCTCGATCCCGGCATTGATAGCGAGGAGATTGGTTTGCAGGGCGATTTGATTGATCAGCGAGACGACCTTAGAAATCTGCTGAGATGACTCTCCCAGACGTTTGACTTTTTTGGCGGTTTCTCCGATCGTTTCTCGCAAACCCAGAATGTTCTGCACTGTCAGATCCATTGCTGTGCCGCCTTCTTCGGCTGTTTGGGACGCAGTGCGCGTGACCTCGGCCGCTTGACGGGCGCTATCAGAAACTGACTGAATCGATCGCATCATTTCCTCCATTGAGGCCAACGTGCGAGTGGTTTCTTCGGCTTGTTGAAGCGCTTCTACCGCCAGATTGCGAACCGACTGTTCATCACTGCCCAGCGACGTGTTGACCTGAATGGCCGCCTGTTTGACCTGGGTGACGATTTGCCGCAGACTCTCAACGATCGAGTTAAAGAAGTCGGCTACCGTCCCAATGTCGCCCGCCGTCACATCTGCCCGCACGGTGAGATCGCCCATCACGGCACCTTCCACATCGCCCAACAAATTCAACAACTGGAGTTGCAGGTCTTCTTTTTGCTGTCGTCGCTCTTCTGAAAGCGCTTCGGCTTCGTGGCGCGCTTGCTGGGCTTGTTCTAATAAATAAGCTTGATCTAGTGCGAATCCGATCTGTGTACTCAGTTGTGCAAAAAATTCGATTTCTTCCGGTTCCCATTTCCGAGTACTAGAGCATTGATGAGCGCAGATTAATGCAATCAGAGATCCATTTCGCAAGATGGGGCCGACCATGTTGGCTTTGACTTCTAGACGGTCTAAGATCTCACAGTGACAGCGTGCTAGATCTCCATTGTGGACGTTTTCGGTAAACCAAATTCTGCCGCTGCGATAGCGATCGATATCCCCTGGTTTCAACGGATCTTCGATCGTCTTGCCCATCGCCCGAATCCAGCCCGACCCAACCGACTCGGCGGTAATGGTGCCACTGAGCCAGTCTTCATTAAATCGGTAAATCACTACGCGATCGACCTTGAGAAAACTGCGAATTTCATCGACTCCGGTTTGCAGAATGTCATCAAAGTTGAGAGATTTACGAATATTCACCACCATCTCACTGAGAATCTGCGATCGCTGGGCGCTCAGAGTCTGACGATAGAGCAGGTCTTGTAGCTGATCCGCCATCTGGTTGATATTGGTACTCAACCCCGCTAATTCGTCTTCTCCCTGCACTTCGACCCGCGTATTGAGCGCGCCCTGTCCCAATTGTTCGACGGCTTGCGTCGCTTCCAAAATCGGACGGGTGACTCTACGTGCGATCGCCGCCGCCAAGATGCCGACCCACAGCGCTGTGATAAATGTCCCGATCGCCAGCGTCGTCAACAGTCCTCTTTGAGCCGCAAACGCCACATCGGTATCCGCCGCTAAAATTACTTCCCAGTCAAGAGCGGGCAAGCCTTGTAGCGTGGTTCCCGGTGTGTAGCTGACGAGTTGTTGAGTGCGATCGAGTTGATTGGTCGAGACAAAGGTGCCTGCTTTCTTGTCGGCTTGCAGTTTGTCTAACCCCGGAAAATCTTGCTTTGCGTCTCGTCCGACTCCCTCCTTTTGGGACGCGATAAAAAACTTACCTGTCGAGTCGAGCAAAAAGTAGTCTCTCGCCGAAACCTGATAGTCGCGGATTACATCCTCAATCTTTTGCAGGGTGACCACCGTGCGAACAATGGCGATCGTTTTTCCGCTCACGCTATCCCGCACTGGAGCCGCAAAATAAAGAGCAGAATCATTGGCAGTCGAGGAAGAGACCACCCGTTCTACATAGGGATTATTGCTCCGCAACACCGATTGAAAATAATCCTGATCTTTCTGATTAGATAGCTTTGATCCGCGAGATTGCAACTGCACATTGCCGTCGAGATCCAACACTGCAATATTCTGGTAGCTGCCATAAACCTCTACAAACTGGTCAAGAACCGCTTGCTTTTCATCATTTGAGGTGTTTTCTTTGATTTTAGAGTTGCTCAAAATGGGCAGCCGCGACAACACTTGAATATCTCCATACCGCTCCAGCATAAAGCGATTGAGCTTGTCAGAAAGTCCCGCTGCCGCTGCTTGTTGAGTGGTAATAATTTCTTTTTTAACTGCCTGATCCGCAATGTAGTAAGCGATCGCGCCGATCCCCAATACCGGAAGCGTGCCAATGGCCAGCGCGATCGCCGTTGCTTTGGTTTTCAGGCTCATCCGCCGGAGTTGGCCTCTCAGAGTTTGAGCTTTTGAGACTTCTGGCACAGGAGAAAAGTGGGTCTCGATCG
This sequence comes from Phormidesmis sp. 146-33, assembly GCF_052939515.1. Taxonomy (NCBI): domain Bacteria; kingdom Bacillati; phylum Cyanobacteriota; class Cyanophyceae; order Leptolyngbyales; family Leptolyngbyaceae; genus Phormidesmis; species Phormidesmis sp. 146-33. The sequence goes on along the minus strand of NZ_JBJPHU010000151.1, from coordinate 11,527 downwards.
CCATCCTATCCGTCGGACTCAACGGCAAACGAGACGAGGAATTGGAATCTTTGGTTGCATTAATTTGATCGACCATAAGACATTCTCAAGCAAGTAAGGGGGTGAACACGGCATGATGCACGGCTTCCTGAGTGTGAGGTGTGAGGTGTGAGCGATAAACCAAAGGGTTCAGTTCTGTCTCTTGTCTTTTATCTCTTGTCTTTTGTCTGTCTTCCGGCTCTTATCGCCTCACTGCCCCTGAAAAATAGCGGACTGCAAGATCGACTCTGCATCTAATACCAGCAGGAGTTCTTGACCCTGTAAAACACAGCCGCGCAGGAAAGGAATTAGGCTGACTGCAATGTGTTCTGGAGGCGGTTGCACCGATTCGGGATTGACCCAAAGCAGACCATTGACTTGCTTAACCGCAACAGCGATCGACCCGGCACTCGACTTCAAAATCACCAGATCATACTGTTGAGGACTGCTATCTAGTGCGCCAACCTCTAGCAGATTTGCCAGGTCAGCCACCCACAGCACACGACTGCGACGATTGGTGAGACCAAGAATACAAGCAGGCATATTAGGCATCGGAGTCAATCGCTGCGGCGATAACACCAACACTTCCTGAACTTGCTTCATGCCAAACATGACCGGAATTCCCTGGCCAATTTCAAACTTGAGGTAGGCCTCTCCGATCGCTTTTTGAGGTCGATCTTGAAGTAGCGTCAACGCAGACGTTTGCATGGGGTTAGCCTCCAACCGATCGCACAGCACGAATCAATTCTTCTCGCGTAAAGGGCTTGGTGATGTAGACATCGGCTCCCTGTCGCATTCCCCAGAGTTTGTCGATTTCTTGACCTTTGGAGGTGCAAATAATAATCGGTACTTTCTCAGTTTCAGGATTTTTTCTGAGGCTCCGACATAGCTCATAGCCACTCATTCCGGGCATCACAACGTCGGTAACGATCACATCAGGCTTGAGCGCGATCGCTTTATCAAGGGCATCTTTCGCGGTTACGGCACCAATCACTGCATAGCCACTTTCTCGTAGATAGTGACTGAGCAATTCCATTTCCGAAGGGGTATCTTCTACGACAAGAATTGTCCGCATTAGTGTTAAGCTCATGTTTCTCTTTGCGCTTTTAGTCGCTAATCGATCGGGTTGTAGCTAGTATTCGTCGGTTGATCCGCTGTCTGGATCAGTTTACGTTTGTCTGGCTGACTCTGTTACGTCAAAAACTTAAACATCATCTTGAGCAATTCTGATTGGGTAAATGGTTTTGTGAGATAGCCCGAAGCCCCGACTAGCTTGGCTCTGGCGCGATCGATAAAGCCTGTATGTCCAGTCACCATGATGATCGGCGTGTTTTTAAAGCTGGGATGGCGACGCAGCAAAGAACATAGCTCGTATCCATCCAGGTTGGGCATTCCCACGTCAAGCAAAATCACATCTGGTTTATTGCGAACGACCTGCATCAGCGCTTTAACCGGATCATTGATCATCAGCACTGAGAAGTTCGCATCATCTAAAAAGGTGCTAATCGCCTGCAAAATGGTAGGACTGTCATCAATACAAGCCACCGTGTAGTACGTTTTAGCCACAGGCCCAGCCGCAGGAGTTGCCTTCATCCCATTCGTTACGGCATGGCTCAATTCGACGACCCGTTGAGACCCTTGATAAGTCGATGCTTCACGAGGCACTGAAGGAACGGTAGCGGGGCTGGTTTGTCGTTGGCGATGACACTGCTCGACAAGCGGGCGCAAATCAAGCTGGCAAATCTGGGGATAGTGGATAAAACTTTGCTTGTCGATCACTTCATACATTCCCTCAGTGATGCCGAGAAAGGGCGTAATCACGTCTTGAGCGATCGCCGCAATCAAGGTAGCAGCTTGAGTTGTATTGAGAAAGCGTTGCTCAACAAGCCAACAAATTGCTTGATAATCAGCGCTGGTAGACGGGTAGTTTCCTTCTGCATTTTCGTACAGCAGGCGAACCTGGCTCCGCACTGTGCCGATCGCCGGAATGGAAGCACTGAGTTGATGCAGGTGTCGATCGAGCCGCTCAAAAGGAGCCTGAGAACTGGTTGCAAAGGTCAACCTTCCTTGATCGAGATAGATCAACCAGGATGAAGACCCACTGACAACCTGTAAGCAACCATTTGCCTGGCGGTTGATTAATTGGGCTAACAAACTCAGGGGATGCAGACGTTGAAAGGGTTTGTGGCTAACCATAGAAATGGTGTTCATTGAGGAATCGTCTCTATTTAGTGTGGGTGATGACAAAAAGAATCAACTTTGGGCAACAGCGCACACACCGGGTTGATGCAAAACTGAACGTCAACGGAGTATCCGTAGAAACACTAGCTTTTTAGTAGCCTAACAGCAAGTAAAAAATAGAAAGCGTCTTGACAAGAACTTGATAGACACTTAACAAACTTATGAACAAGTCTTGTATTACTCAGAGGTTAATCAACTGACCACACAAGTTTATTCAACCTTAAAAGAATTTAAGGATCAGCGTGAAACAAATGAGTGACCTCTACTGATACAAGACTCAGGTGTTAAATCAGCACTTTTAGCAATACTGGTGTGAATGACAAAAGCAATGGGTTCGCACATTTGCGATCGCAGATTTTTTTGCAGCACAAGCGGAGGGTTACTGTCATCAAATGACCACGTTTTATTTGTTTAAATAATTTTGGCTAACCTCCCTAGATGAATGATTTGGGTTACGATCGACCCGGTTTTTTGTAGTTGACGCGGTTAGGTTAAAGATGTGCCAGCACCCCAATTAATCAAACTAAAGCCTTTATTCTCTAATCCTGACACTCTGGCTTTGTTCAACTCAGCAGTCCATAAAAGGCTGCAAAGTTAGTGACCAATTACTCAACTTTGAGCGTATGAGATGTCAGTAGAGTAGTTGATCAATAGAGTACTCGCTACACTCATAAATAACAAGCTCTCGAAAAAATAATAGCCAGCTAAATGTGACTTGGTATACCAAGCTTGAAGCAGTTATTAATAACTTTGTTCGCGAAGAATTGCTGTCTACTGCTCCAGATGTCACTCTGTAGTTGATATCCAGCAGCCTTGTAACATCAAATGATGGTTAATGAGACTCCTAAAGCTGCTCGATCGAGAAAGCTAATTTTCAAACTGAATGTATTAGTTAAAACATCAATTTCTGAATCTTACACGTAATTTACACAGGGCATAATGCAGCACAGCGGCTCATAGATATGGACTGTACTCCTCTAGAATGTGGATGATGACTAGTGATAAAATATACTTAATTTGAAAGAAAGCGGCGATCGTTATTTTCTCTCACAATCACGCCTAACAAATTCAATTCATCCCGCTTCAAAGCCCCAATCAACCTGTCAGCAAATTGGCTGAAAAAATTCATTCAAATGACTTATGAAGTTTGTCCACAAAAGTAGCGTTGGTCAAGCATATTTTCATAAGATCATGACAGCTTTGTTGGAGACCTGCTCAAAGACTTTGAACCTGTTTTAACGTGAATTCGATGAAATCCTTTGCTGTGGTGATCGCGCCAGGCAGCCCCCTAAATCCCCCAAGTTTGGGGGACTTTGAGCAAAAAATCCCTTCCGGAAGTCCCCCAGATTGGGGGGTTGGGGGGCGAAAGTGCTGAATCACGAAGCGAAAAAACTCTGTCGAATTCACGTTGTTTTACGTTTCGCACCTTTCGTCTTCCGTCTTCTGTCTCCAATGTTCAAAAAAAAGCCAGAGATCAAAATCCCTGACTCAAGTAAATCGATCAAACGGTGGGTTAAGTCGCTCTACAACACGCCCATGTTAGACAATCCCAAAATCACGCCTGCGCCCAACACATGACCAAAGCTGGTAGCCCCCAAGACCGCAGGCAACCCAAACCCACCAAACAGATTAGAGGAAGGCATGGCAGGCGGCGCACTGGGGTTCTTCATCGTGTATTTAGCAAAGGCGATCGCCAGAATATTACAGGCAATCATGACCAAAGCTACGTTAGGGTTCCATTCGAGCGTTCTGGGAGCGACGGTTAATAATAGTGAGGTCAACATTTAATTTCTCCTTACAGCTTTTTATCGCTTGTCTTCAGGTCAATGAATTTCTACCAAAAAACTGTAACCTACTGGGTCAAATTGCATTAATCATTCATTTTTCTACAATTTTCGACATAAAGACCGAGATCGTCCCGTCTGCCTGCCCCCTTGCGGATCACTCCTCACCCTGGGGAATCTAGAGGCAACCCGGATTTGCAAGAAGGCGTTGTAGAAATTAAACAGCCCCTTAACTCGATTTAGAAGTGGCAACCTGATTGAGTTGTATCTGAGTGATGCCGTTGCGGATCAAGAATAGAGCCGTTCGCTCCGACCTTTTGACTACGAAGAGATAGCTATCGCCCTAGTTGGGTATCTTACATTTATACATGGACTGCCCGTACCAATTCGGGATGCTTCACCCTTCACAACTCGCATCCCAATGACTAAGAAGCGCAGAACTAGGCAGCATAATTATTGCAAATCTGAGTGAGAACTATGTCGAACGATTTGTGTTGCTCTGCGGATATTCATGTGAGCGAATCACCTATGACTACGGCATCGACCTAATTATTTTCACTTATGACTCTAACGGTGAGATTGAAAACGGGCAGATCTTCGTTCAACTCAAAGCAACAGACACGCTAAAAGTTCTTGGTGATAAGACAACACTCCCTTTTACACTCAAGCGCTCAGATTTAGAATTATGGCTGAAAGAGCCAATGCCCTGGATTTTGATTGTGTATGACGCTCAAACAGACGTAGCCTACTGGCTGTACGTGCAAGCCTATTTTGAGCAGCTAACCATTTCTGATCTTCCTCAAACAGGGGAAACGGTCACTGTGTATTTGAGCAAACAGAATATATTAGATCAAGAAGCCATCAGGACGTTTGCTCGGTACAGAGACATCGTTCTACAACAGCTACAGGGAGTAATACACCACGATGTCTGAGGATGTAACTTTCGCAGATTTAGAAAAACTTCTGTTAAGACTGGGTTTTATTTGCCGTCAAACGGTTGGAACTCACCAGGTTTTTCAACACGCCGCATCAAGTACTCTGATCGTCCTCCCTGGATACAAACCGCAGGAACTTCTTCGACCTGTTCATCTGGTTTCCGTTCGGAAAATCCTCGCAGAGAACGGTCTGATTACATCGGCAGCGTTTGATGGATTTTTGGAAAAAGTCAATCAGTAAAAGCGGCTTCTAACGCACTTCTCAGGGCATCTCACCTACAAAATCTAGTAGCTGGTGCGCCATTTGCAGTTTGCTGCTGAGTGGAATTTTGACCAAACGACCAAAACGATCGATTAACACTGCCTGATTTGTCTCGCTACCAAAACCGCTCTTGGGCTGATCAATCGGATTGGCGGCGATCGCATCCAACTTTTTACGCTGCATTTTCTCTAGGGCGGGTTTGATGATGTCTCCCGTCTGAGCAGCAAATCCGATTAGTTTTTGGTGAGGCTGCTTGAGCTTGGACAAATCCGCCACAATGTCAGGCACATTCGCCAAAGGCAACTGATCGGGCAACTCGCGCTTAGGCAACTTTTCGGCACTAAATGTCGCAGGCTTGACATCCGCAACCGCCGCCGCCATGATCACCCAATCCGCATCGCTGACGCATTCCCCCATCGCCTGGTGCATCTCAGCCGCATTGATTACAGAAATTTTGCGGACATTTTGTAAATGAGCCAACAGAGGCCGATCGATTAGCCCATGTACCAACGTCACGATCGCTCCCCGATGCACCGCCGCCTGAGCCAAGGCTACTCCCATTTTCCCGGTCGAAGGGTTCCCAATAAAGCGGACGGGATCAAGGTATTCTCGTGTGCCTCCAGCGCTGATCAAAATCCGTTTGCCCGTTAGATCGCGCTTGCCGTGGGTGTAGAGTAGCGATCGGATCTGAGGTAACAATTCTTCAGGCTCGGCCATTCGGCCCGCTCCGACGCGATCGCAGGCCAGCATTCCCTCTCCCGGATTGGCCGCATGGTAGCGAGAATCAGACTGGAGCGATCGCCAATTGTGCTGTACAGACTGCTGTTGCCACATGTCTGTATTCATCGCGGGAGCCAACAAGACGGGACAAGTCGAAGCCAACACCGTATTGGTCAGCAAATTATCCGCCAGTCCGTAAGCAAGTTTGCCTAAAGTATTTGCGGTGAGTGGCGCAATCACAAAAACCTCTGCCCATTCACCCAACTCGATGTGTAGCGGACGAGTGTGAATTGGTTGCCAAAAAGCGCTGTCCGTATAGGCTGGATGACGACTAAGCGTTGATAACGTCAGAGGCGTAATGAACTGTTGAGCAGAATTCGTCAAAATGACTCGAACACTTGCCCCAGATTTTGCCAACGCCGAAATGACTGCACAAATCTTGTAAGCAGCAATGCCACCGCCAACCCCTACTAAAACTCGTCTGCCTTCAAGCATAAATAGTTAGCGAACAGGGAAAATCGAATCGTAAACTTTCCCTGGTTCCTAAATCAAGCTTCGTCAAAGGATTCTAGATCGAGCAGATGGAGATAAGGTTCGACGAGTTCGGGGCGCTGAAAGGCGATCGCTCTCAAGTAATGCCAATCTTTTAGCCCATCAAACACGTTTGCGTAATTGTCTTGTTCTAGCCGGGAAGCCAGATCCGCTACTTCTGCTTCGGTCAGCTTCGAGATATTCAGCTTCTCAAGATCTACAGTCGTCATGGCTTGCACCTCCATTAAATTTCTACCGCACGTTAACTGACTTTAACGCCGCAAGTAAAAGACCCCTGTCGAAAGTTTACTCCAGCTTGCGCGGCTCCTGCCAATCGTAAAGCTTTAATTAACGTGAAGTCGGACTAGTTCAACGTTTTCTGAATGAATTGCTGCATTTCGTTAAGGACTTGAGGAGAGATTTCGTGTCCCATATCAAACTCTTGATACTGAAGGGGTGCGCCCAAAGCAGTGAGACGATCGCGGGCAATCTGAGCGGCCTTAAGCGGAACGATCTCATCTTGTCGCCCATGCACGATCAATAGGGGAGGAATGGCCGTGTCTAACGGAGGAATCGCCCCATGCAGATAGCCACTCAGTACCATCAATCCCGCTAGTGGCAGCGACAGTCCGACATCCAACGTCATTGCGCCGCCTTGAGAAAATCCGCCCAAAATCGTCCGATTTAACGGAATGCCCGTCTCAGATTCTAATGATTTGAGCCAATCGGTGAGCAGTTGGCGACTGGTGAGTAAGTCTTGCTGCGTTGAAATGTCGGCTCGAAAGTTCAAATTGTTGGATAAGTCGTACCACATTTTTCCACCAATGCCATAGGGGTGAGGAAAGGGCGCATCCGGCACTCTAAACTCGCAGTTGGGCAATTCTAGCAACGAGCAAAGATAGGCGACATCTTGAGCATTTGCGCCCCAGCCGTGCAGAATGACGATCAATCCTTGAGATGCTGATTTAGAGGGGATGGCGATCGCGCTAAGAGACATGGCCTGACCTAAAATTCGTCGCTCTTATCATACGTGAGGGGTGAGGCGTGAGGCGTAAATTCAAAGTTCTCTTCCAGTTATCCTTTCTCAAGTTCCTCTATCCTAAATACAGCGATCTTATTTGAGTTGTGAGAATTTGCTGGTCAGTTATTAGTGGTGAGTTAGTGGCTAAGAACAAATCACTAAGAACCCGCTATTTCAAGATTGTCACAACTGATTTAAGACTGATCGAGATGCGAATATGACTGGGGATTTTGACTCATGGCACGTCTGGCGCTGCTTAGTGTATCGGATAAAACGGGACTGATCGATCTGGCTCGTAACCTGATTGAGGAATTGGGCTTTGATGTGATCAGTAGTGGGGGCACCGCCAAAGCGCTCAAAGACGCAGGGTTGCCTGTGACCAAGGTTTCTGACTACACCGGATCGCCAGAAATTTTGGGGGGACGAGTCAAAACGCTGCATCCTCGTATTCATGGCGGCATTCTGGCTCGGCGAAATCTGTCTGAAGATGTGGCTGACTTGGAGGCGCAAAACATCCGCCCGATCGACCTGGTGGTGGTCAATCTCTACCCGTTTGAGCAAACGATCGCGAATCCAGATGTCAGTTTGGTGGAGGCGATCGAGCAGATCGATATTGGCGGGCCGGCGATGTTGAGGGCGGCGGCTAAAAATTTCGCGCATCTGACGGTTCTCTGCAATCCTGCTCAGTATGAATCATATATTCAAGAACTGCGCCAAAGTGGAGAAGCGTCTTCTGCCTTTCGACAAGCCTGTGCGCTGAGAGCCTTTCAACATACGGCAGCGTACGATCGCGCCATCGCCAACTATCTCGAACTGCGCGCATCAGAACAAGACCAGCTTCCTAATTCCTGGACGCTCACGGGACAGAAACGACAAGAACTGCGCTACGGCGAAAATCCTCATCAGCCCGCTGCCTGGTATCAGACTGGAGACAGCGCGACCTCTTCGAGTTACCCGCAAGGGGTCGGATGGGCTGCCGCCACCAAGCTTCAGGGCAAAGAACTCAGCTACAACAACCTGGTTGACCTCGAAGCTGCCCGCCGAATCATTGCCGAATTTGCTCATCCTGAGAATGATCCGGCCGCTGCAATTCTTAAACATACTAATCCGTGTGGATCAGCGATGGGATCATCTTTGTTAGAAGCTTACGAAAAAGCCTTTAACGCGGATTCGATCTCAGCATTTGGGGGAATTGTCGCCTTGAATCGATCGATTGATGCCCCCACGGCCACTGCTCTCACCAAAACCTTTTTAGAATGCGTGGTGGCTCCGGGTTGTGATCTTGAAGCTCAGGCAATCTTGCAGGCAAAATCAAAGGTTCGGGTGCTAATTCTGCCCGATCTGGTGACTGGCCCCAAGCAGACTGTCAAAGCGATCGCCGGGGGCTTTTTAGTTCAGTCGGCAGATGATGTGATTGCTGACCCTGACCAGTGGCAAGTCGTCACCCAAAAGCAGCCCACGCCCGCCCAACTCGCCGAACTGCTGTTTGCCTGGAGAATTTGTAAACATGTCAAATCCAACGCGATCGTCGTCACTCAAAACCGCACCACGATCGGAGTAGGAGCCGGACAAATGAATCGAGTCGGATCGGCCCAAATTGCCCTAGAGCAAGCCGGAGAAAACGCAAAAGGGGCTGTTCTGGCCAGTGATGGATTTTTCCCGTTTGATGATTCTGTTAAGACGGCGGCGGCCGCAGGAATTGGAGCGATCGTGCAGCCAGGAGGCAGTCTCCGAGATCAAGAATCCATCATCGCTGCTGACGAACTTGGATTGGTCATGGTGTTTACCGGGATACGACATTTCTTGCACTAGAAAGCTATGCTAAGTTTTATGACAATCTTCGCTCATGTAACAGAGAACACTATGTCGATCGAGATCCCGGAGTCCGTTAAGGTTTACAGCCAGTTTTTTCACCCCGCCTTGATGTGGGGATTGCTGGCACTGTCAATTTATGCCCTTTATTTAGGCGTTCAGATTCGTCGCACCCGTGCCGCAGAAGGCGATGCCAAAAAAGAATTGATCAGAGGTAAGTTCAATATCAAACATTACCAAATGGGGTCAATTTTATTGGCGCTGATGGTGGTGGGGTCGATCGGCGGTATGGTTGTCACTTATATCAACAACGGCAAGCTTTTTGTCGGCTCTCATTTGCTGGCTGGCTTGGGGATGACGGGCATCATTGCGGTGTCTGCTTCCCTATCGCCGTTTATGCAAAAAGGACAAGACTGGGCACGATATACCCACATTGCGCTAAACGTTGGAATGTTGGGACTGTTTGGTTGGCAAGCGGTCACGGGTGTACAGATTGTGCAGCGTATCATCAGCAAAATGTAAGCCCATATGCGACTTGTTTAAGTCTTTTCTTAAGGGAGTTGGGGAGATCTTTCCGATAGGCAACCTCACAGTGAGATCCCCGTAGCTCCCTTAAAAGCCTGACTCAAAAATCTGAATTCAATGGAAGTTTTTGGCTTCGTTGCTTAAGTCCTCTGCTCCCCAATTCTAAGAAACTTTAAGATAAGTCTTGTGGCTCAAAGTCTCTTACTGTGGAAGATTTGGGCGGCATTCTTGAATCTGTAACCAGGGCAAATAGACTTGCCGAACCTTTAGTTAGAGTGGCTTTTGGTTAGAGAGAGAAGCTTGGGGTGAGGGAGTCTTGTAAGCCGTACGATCGCTTCTCGATTGACCGTTTCCGTTTGTCCCGTGTAGACGGGGGTCGGGTTGCGGCAGGTGTGGCGCGTCGCCCAACGGTTGAGGATCTTCGAGATATTTGAATTCTCCTTTGCCGTCCATTGAGGGCCCTTTAGCCCAACGACCTTCTGCACTCTCGGTGCCTTCTGATTGGTTCCAAAATTCGTAGGCGTGTTTTGACTTCTCCAAATCTTGGGGGAAAGAACTGGGCACGGGCGTATCATCCAGTCCGTCTGAAATGATCTCTTCGATCGCAGCTAACCATTGATTTTGGTGCATCGTGTCACGGGCAATCATAAAGCTGAGAGTGTCGCGCACACCTGCATCAGAAGTCATTTCATACATGCGAATGGCCTGCAAACGGCCTTGAGACTCTGCATGAAGATTAGAACGGAAGTCAGCTAACAAATTACCACTTGCGATAATAAATCGACCATTCCAGGGATACCCAACACTATCACTTGGGGTTGCACCCAGACCAGATACGATCGCGTGTTGCGGATTCATGCTGGCCATGATGGTATCGCGAGGGTTGTTTCCTCCCATTACAGAGGCGATGATCGGATCGTTGTTAACGGCATCTTCTTGAGCCTTGAGGGGGGCTTTGTCAAGCAGATGTGCAATCATTGCTGCTAACATTTCGACGTGACCGATTTCTTCGGTGCCAATGTCTAGCAACATATCACGGTATTTTGCAGGCCCCCGGCAGTTCCAGCCTTGAAACAGATACTGCATCATCACCGTCATTTCACCAAACGGGCCACCGATTAGCTCCTGAATTTTTTTGGCATAGACTGCATCAGGCTGATCCGGAGGCGTGAAATACTGCATTTGCTTTTTGTGAAAAAACATTCTGACTCTCCTGGTATTTTTGAGGATGGTTGAGGGTTGGAATTAACGAAGACTTTGCGATCGCTGGTTAGCTAATTGAATTGGATTTAGCTTTAATGCAGCACAGATGCTTCTGTTGTAACGTGGGAGAAATTGTGCATACTCCACCAAGGGGAGGAAGCTGAAATCCTCATATTTAGGGAGCGATCGTCTTCTCTGGGGGTAAGTTTTTTTAATTAGAATTCGCTAATAAATCACACGCAATTTTTTGTGAATGATCAAATTGATCCAGAGCATTGATCTAAGAACGAGATGAACAACTTTGCTGTAATTACAAACTCAGAAGCCTCTTATTTCTTCTGGAGCGAATATGAATTCAATAAAGGTTTTTACTTCGTTGCTTAAATTCACGTCAGTTCGATGAACGCTTCGCTTTGCTTTTGATCCAGGAACGCCCCCTAAATCCCCCACGAGTGAGGGACTTTGAACCAGAATT